>CAZUJO010000042.1:1815-15087 GCA_964619995.1 uncultured Leptospiraceae bacterium | reverse complement strand
CGAGCTTGCCCGACTCAACGTACGTGCGAATCAGCTTTTCGAAATCATCATACTGCAGCGGCCGGCGGTATGCCAGATATTTCTTGATGGAGCCCAGGCTCTTGTCGCGGTACGCATCGGCGTAGCGCCGCGCGGAGCCGCCGTCCTGCTTCGTGGGCCGGGCGAAGACGATCATGGGCACGAGGCCTTCCGTCGACAAATCGATGTAGGGGATCGCTTCGATGAATTTTTCCTTTGACGAACCGCGCCCCTGAAGTTCAAGCAGATACAGGTTGAGGCGGTCCGGCAGAAGTTCTACGTCCTTGGCGATCTGGTCAGCCGAGGGGAGAATGTTCGTGGACGAAAATCGACCTGTCCAGTCCAGGATGGTCTGGAATACTTTGAAAATGCCTTTGAACTTGAAGTCACCGCGAGCCTCGAGAGCCTGGGCATACTCCGTAGACTGCTGGAGCTCCAGAACCTCAAAAGGCTGGCCGGTGGCGCTGTCCTGCTGCTGCCTGGTCACCGCCATGGAATGAACCGAGAATGCAAGAATCCACTCCCCTGACAAGCAGAACAACACTTCCGCCCGCGGAAGGAAAAGCCGAGTTCGTTCGAAAGAACTTCGATGAGATAGCCCGGAACTACGACCGGTTCAACGACTGGATCAGCTTCGGAACGCACAGGCTCTGGAAGCGCCGAACCGTGCGTGAATCCGGCCTGGCGGGCAAAAAGGCCAGGGTGCTCGACCTCTGCTGCGGAAGCGGAGATCTGAGCCTCGCTTTTGCACGTATCCTCGCGCCCGGATCTGAAATTACGAGTCTTGATTTCAGCCGAGAAATGCTGTCCGTCCTGAGAAGCCGCCTATCGGGCCCGAAAGCGCCGCGAGGCATCTCCATTGAACCGACCGAGGGCGATGCCATGGCGCTGCCTTACGACAATGAATTTGACGCAGTCAGCATGGGCTTCGGCCTGCGCAACGTGACCGACCGCGCTGTATGCCTCAAGGGAGTCCTTCGCTCCCTCAGGCCCGGAGGCCGCTTTCTGCTTCTCGATGTTGGAAAGCCTCCGCGCATCCTGAGCCCGTTCTTTCGTTTCTTTTTCGCAGGCATTGTTCCGAAGATCGGCCACTGGATTCACGGGGAAGACCATGCAATGTATGATTACCTGCCGGCGTCTTCGCGCCTGTATCCGGACCAGCAGAGCATGAAGAAGGAACTCGAAGCCGCAGGCTTTGTCGATGTCAGGATCATCAACTTCATGTTCGGGGCCGCGGGACTGCACGTTGCCCGGAAAGCCGCCTGACGGTATGAAAGATTTTCTCATCGCCGTAAAGCGCACAAAATGGGAGCGCGACCTGCGCACCTACGGCTCGGAAGAGAAAATCCGCCGCATCTATGAAATCCAGAATCATGCTTACGAGCGCATCTATGCTTCCCATCTCCGGCAGAAAGAGTCTCTGGAACGGATTGAAAGTGTCCTGACAAATTCCGAATTCTGCTTCCGCGAAGATCTGAAATCCGTTTCATTCGGCGACTACCGGTGCATTGCATCGCTCGGCGGCGACAATCACTTTGTCTACGTGAGCCGCTTTGCGCGCGGGCCGATCACCGGCATCAACTCGGACCCGGCAAGCTCCCGGGGAGCTCTTCTGGCAGGAAGCGTGGATGACTTTTTGAGGTTCTACGAAACGTATCGTTCCGTCAACGAAGGCAAACGCACAGCGCTCCTTGAAAGCAAGGTATCGGAAAGATGGAGCCGGATTGAATGCAGTATTGTATTCCCCGACGGCACAGCGAAGAACATCGGCGCGTGCACGTCGGAGTTCAGCATCCGCAATCGTTTCGCAGAGTATATGAGCCGCTACCTGATCCGAAAGAACGGACCGGGCACAGGCCCCGATTTCAAAGAAGAGAAATGTTCGGGCCTGCTCTGCGCGACCGGCGCAGGCTCGACCGGCTGGTTCAAAAGCTGCCTGCCAGTGGACGACCGGGCCGGCGCCGTCTTTGCCCGGAACTCTCCCTGGTTTGAGTTCATTGCGCGCGAGGCGCTTGTGCCCATGCCGCCCGTGCGGGTCGGCGAAGAAGAATCGCTCGAAATCATTTCTGAGATGGACGGCGAAATCGTGGCCGACTCCGACCATGAACTTTCGTATCCTTTTCCGTATGGAGCCCGCGCCGTTCTTCGCCTGGCGAAAGAGCGGCTGAGCGTGATCCACGAGTTCTGATGCCGAAGGAAATTACACACATCATTCTCGCGGAGAAGATGCGGGACAGTCTGCCGAAATCACAGTCTGCGGACCTGTTCGAGTATCCGGCGCCCTATTTCTTCGGAAGCACCTCACCCGATGTTTTTTACTACGACATTCCAACGCCGCTCGACGGCTCACCTTCCGCCGAATTCATTTCAGAAACGATCCACGGCCGCATGGGAAACGCGAATAACGGTCACATTCTGTGGATGCTTTCGCGCATGCGAAACATGGAACAGGACCGCCGGCGAGCGCATTTTGCCTTTGTGGCCGGATATCTTTCGCACATTGCCGCCGACACAATCTTTCATCCCATGGTCTACAGCAGGACAGGAAACTACTTTCACGAAAACCCCGAGGAGAGAAAGCTCGCGAGAGCCCGGCACCGGGTCCTTGAAACCTCGCTCGACCTTTACCTTCTTGCGCAGACGGGCAGAAATCTCGCCAATCTACGACTGCTTGAAATCCTGAATCTGCCGGATGAATTTCGCGATGAGCTCCTTGCGTTTTTCTCTCTGTCGCTTGCGGAAACTTACGACCGCGGATTTCCCATGCTGCGCGCGGCAAAGCGCGCTCTCCTGAAATCACGCATCATCATTGGCCTGACTCTTTCTCCGTTCGCTTACCGTTTCTTCTCGTTCATCAACCGCATGCTTTCCTTTCGCCACGACGATCTCATGAATCTATTTTACCCGCCGAAGCCGGCGCCGATCGATTTTCTCGCGGGACAGACGCCCCACCCCGCAACCGGGGAATCCTATCCCGCGAACGTGGAAATCCTCATGAAGCAGGCCGTCGATCGCGGCGTGAGCTACATCAATTCGGCGTCCCTTTTTCTGGCGGGCGAAATTTCAGAATCCGATCTTGCGCGCGAAATACCGCCCCTTTCTCTCAACAGCGGCCTCCCTTTCTCGCGCGTGGACGACATGGTTCATTACAGCATTCTGCCGGGCATCGAACGCTTCCCTCAGTAGTCCTCAAATCTACTTGCCTTGAGCATCCGGATCGTTTTCATGAAATCATGAACAAGTTCGTTTTCGTTCTGTCTTTTTCCATCCTCCCTCTCACTGTCTTCTGCAAAGAAGAGAAGCCGGCCGAAACACTCGAAGAACATAAGCCCGCTGTTTCCGCGTTCTTGAAGTCGGACAAATTGACGATTGCAGTGACGGTCCCGGCAAACCATCACGCATACCTGGACGCAGGCAAAGAGGGAGTCTACATACCGATCGCAGTAGACTGGAAAGACGCAATTTCGCGCAAACTGATTGGTGCCACACCGCGCTCCGTGGCCGCCCCCGAAGGCATACAGGACAAAGAGATCGGCGCTTCGCTTCTGCGCGGGAAAGGGGATTTTGTCTACGAAGGTTCTTTTGACAAGCTTGCGGGACAGAGCCTGAAAGTGCGCTCCCAGATTTGCGATGATATCAAAGGCGTATGCTACCGACCGACCACGCAGGAAATTCAGGTAAAGAATCTTTGAATGACCGGATGAGAGCGGCTGTTTTCTACACAGCCGCTGGATTGATCCTTGCCGCCGGCGGGTTCGCCGCCTACCGCAATGCGTTCATGACAGAGCCGGCGGAACCCGCCTTTGAGATCCGCGGCGGGCTCACGTTCTTTAGAAGCGAATCCGCCGCGCGCGATGCGGTAAAGGCTTCCGCCAAACCGCTGTTTGTCGATTTTGCCGCAGTCTGGTGCGAGCCCTGCAAGGAGTTCGATCGAAAAGTAGAGACAGACGCGCGCCTCCGCGAAGTGCTCTCGCAGACGGTTCTTCTGCGCGTCATGGACACAGACGAGGCATTCGCCTCTTTTGAATCAAAAAAAGGCTACGAGGGACTTTCGGACGGCCTTCCCTTCTTCGTCATTGAATCGCCCGACGGCACAATCCGCCTGGCAGGCCATGAGTGGAAAGACACAGAAATCTTCGCAAAGGCCCTGGCGGGCATTCGCAAGTAACGCAGCCGCGTGATTCGGAGTGCACCGGTCACGGGGTTGTTTCAAGCGCTACGGCTTCTGTTCAATCTGCGGCTGACGCTTCCAGTATTCGCGCATAACGGCCACCGTAAGCATATGATAGCAGTCGAGCGCCATGTGCGCGGCATCCACGAACGTATTGCACGAAATCTCCGGATTGTGGCGCAGGTCCAGGTAAGCCGTCCCGAAAGCGGCGCGCCGCTGTTCCAGAAGGTTATCCCATTCTGCCAGCGGGCCTGCAAGCACCGGGTTTTCGTCGAGCTGTCGCTGCATCGTCGATGATACCTGCGGCCGCAGGAGGACGACCGGAATGCCGTCTTTCTTCGTGCTTTCCAGAATCAAATCGAGAAACGCAAACTGACGTTCGGACAGATCGTAATTGCCGTAAAGCCAGGAGATCGTCTGACGAGCTGAGAGTTCAAATCTTCCGTAGTCGCGCTCGTACCAGTTTTCGCGCGGAATGATGGAGCGGCCTGCGCCGCGATTTTCGCGCTGAAATCGATCCAGCTCATTGAGGGCCAGCAGCCAGCGGTCGTTCTTGTCGCGCGAGCGCGAAGCGAGCGCCTGCAAATCCGGAGGATACTTATATCCCGCGAAAAGCCACCGGGCCAGAAAAAACGAAATCTCAGAATTCTTGAAAAGCGAATGATGCTTAAGAATGAATGGCAGATCAAAGCTGTATGCGAGATTGGATCGTACGAAATGGTCGGAGCCGTCATTGTATTGAAGCGGGTCGACTTCAACAACCACGTAGTCCGGTTTCACGCCGCGCTCCCGAATCCGCTCCAGGATGTACGCGTAGTATGCCGGCGCCGTAACCGGCGCGCTGAAGTTGAACAGCTCCCAGTCCGGATAGTTTCGGTGGAAACGCGCTGTGTCGAAGTACAGAAGCCGCGAACTGCCGAGAATCACGAGCGTCTTCTTGCGAATCCCGGAAACGAAATTCTCCGGCTTCTGATTTGCTTTGTGAACCCGCTCAATCTCGTCGAGGAGCTCCCTCTTATAATCGAAGTAGAGATACGTCGCGTCAGGCTGTGTAAGCTTCTTCATCTGCGGAAGAAGGCAGGCTTTGTCGGCCGCGAAATACGCGAGAAACAAAACGACCGGGAAATAGACGACCCGCAGGGATGGTTTCAACGCATGCCTCCAGGCGGCGCGAATTTCACAATCTCAGGCATTACCTTTCCGTAGAACTCTTTGTTCAACCTTTCAGCGCCTTCGCATTCATAGTGAACCTGTTCAATGAAGAGATTCACGGGATAATAGGGATCCGGGAAACGGACGATCTTAGCGAGAGGGTACTTCTTCAGGATCTCTTCAAGACGTTCAAAATACACGCGATGGTAACGCACGTTGCGCATGGGTTCGATCGCCGGCACGTCGGAGAACACAATGCGGATTCCCTGCTCTGTGGCCGCACGAATCAAGTCTTCCACCGGTCCCATCTCCGGCTCTTCGTGTTGAAAGAAATCCACCTGATGCTGCGTTTCCTTATCGCGCACCTGATAGTAGCCGAACCGCTGCCCTGGATCCAGACGGTCTCCCAGATTGATTCCGCCGTAGTTGCGGTCAATCACGGCTTCGAGCTTTCGATTGTCTTCGATGCGCGAATAGTCCGGGTGACATTCCTGGCGAATCAACGCCCCGCATGAATTGCAGAAGGCCGGCAGCTCATGCTCCCGGAAAGAATTCGCGCGAAGCTCAAACGTGTACTTGCTGATGCCGTCACGGAAGCGGTAGAGATGAAATGCATTCGGTATGCTTTCGCGCAGCATGAAGATGCGCTCTGCGCCAGTGTACTGCTCGATCATATCTCCGGGACCGAACAGGTGCAGATAACGGTGCGAAAACATTTCCCACACCATTGCGCCGAACTGATCCTTCTGATCCGGATACTTGCCGGCGCGAAGATATCCGATTCGCTTGTAAAACCTGGACCACAGATACTTCGGGAGGGCTTCGTCGGTCGACTCTGCGTAGAGCATCTTCGAATCGTGATTCGGAGTATGCCAGGCCTTCTGAAACAGCCCCGGATCGCCCGCAAAAATCACTGCCGCCGGCTTCTTCGTTCTGTGCGCCAGATACTTCTTCAAATAGAACGGAAAATAGCGCGGCCCCATGGCCGGAACGCTGAGATTGTAGACAGTGTACGGTTCTTGCTCCTTTTCGGCGTGGCCGTTCAGGCTCAGCGAACGCGAATCACCCAGGATGATGTAGTCGAATTCCGGCGAAGACGCTTCCACAAGCGCGCGCCGCTTTTCCGTAAGAAAGATCCCGGCGCCCGAAGTGTATTCCAGGGGAAGAAGTCTCGCCGCAACCTCAAGAAGGAGGATGACGACGACTGCGCCCGCAAAGGCAGGATATTTAAAACGCGAAATAGATGACATCTTTGCCAAACTCCCCGAGGATCACTACGAAGAAGAATAGAACCGAATACAGGATCACGCGCTGCCAGACAGGACGATCAAATACCCAGTAAAGCGAATTGGTCCGATAGGCCATGATATCGATCAGAAGGAGCACAACAATCTTCTTCAGGAGCGCGACCGTGTAATCACCGGCGCCCATCACTCCATGCACGCTGTCCAGCGTGTAGGAAGAGAAGTTCAGCATTGATTTCCAGAGCTCGGCTGTCTGATGAATGTCGTACGCCCGGAAACACGTCGCCGACAGACCGAACAGCCCGAATGTTGCGGCCATCTTGAGAATGCGCACGGGGATTCTCTGCCAGTCCGGTGCAGTCTCCGGAAGCTTCGGAAGATAATCGCGCGTGATCTGATGAAGGATCAGCCAGGCGCCCATGAATCCGCCCCAGATGAAGAAGGTCCAGCTTGCCCCGTGCCAGAGGCCCATCAACACCATCGCAACGAATAAATTCGCGTACTTCCTCACGACGCCGAGCTTGCTTCCACCCAGCGGAATGTAGATGTAGTCCGTCACCCATCGGTTCAACGTTATATGCCATCTCCGCCAGAGATCGGCCGGATTCTCCGCCATCTCCGGGTTGTTGAAGTTCTGAGTCAGTTTGAAGCCCAGAAACAGAGCCGAGCCCATTGCGATCGCAGAGTAGCCCCAGAAATCCGAATAAATCTGAAATGCAAAACCAACGCTCGCAAGAATTACCTGTAGGCCGCCGTGTCCGCTCGCCGCAGCCGGCGTGTGATGATAGACAAACTTATTGTCGAGATAGACTAAATTCACGAGCGGCGAAATGTTATCGGCCACATACGTCTTCATGTAAAAGCCGAGAAGCATCATCCAGGCGCCGTTGCGCATGTTCTCCCAGGAGAACTGCCGGTTGTTCTTCATTTGAACGAGCAGATCCCCCGCCCGTTCAATCGGTCCGGCCACCAGCTGGGGAAAGAAGCATACGAAAGACGCGAAATCCAGGAAGTTGCGCTCCGCCTTTACGTGGCGGCGGTAAACATCCACGGTATATGCCATCGACTGAAACGTGTAGAAGCTGATGCCGACCGGCAGAATTGCGTTCAGAAGCAGGTGCGAGCCGCCGTCCGGAAATGCGCCCGGATCAAACTGGCGCACCATGGAGACAAAGCTCGTGACGAAGAAGTCATAATACTTGAAAACACCGAGGATCGTCAGGTTGCAGCTGATCGAGAACGTAATGAGAACCTTGCGCTTTCTCTCGGATTGAATTGTATCGAGGCCGACGCCGACGAAATAGTCGAGAGTCGTTGAAGCAAAGATCAAAACGAGGTACAGCCAGTCCCACCATCCGTAGAAGAAGTAGGACGACAACAGCAGAAGCGTATTCTGCGCGCGATGCGACCCTCTGGGCAGCTTCGAAAACAGCCAGTAGATGCAGAAGACTGTGATCAGGAAGTAGATGTATACGCCGGAATTAAATACCATTCGCAGATCTCCGATCCGAGCGGATCACAAGCAGGGCCAGATAGACGATCATTGCAACCACTCCTACAGTGAATACGGAGTAAAGCGCAAGCCCGTCACGGATGCGCGCACCCAGAATCATCGGCGCCAGTGAAAAGAATCCCGTGAAGAAGAGACATGCAGTTTCGCCTCGCTCAAAGCGACCGCCGGAAAACACCTGAAAGAATCGGATGAAAACGGGCAGAAAGAGCACGGAGTACGCATGATACCAGCTCACTCCGGCCGTCACGAGCGATACCAGGGTCACAAGCCAGAGCAGCCGTGCCGTTCTTTCGTCCTCAAGAAAAAGCGGACGGCTGTCCTTTGATCCCAGCACCTCGCGAATCATCCCGCGAAAGTGGTCTCGGAAGCTGCCGTAGGCGGCCGCAAGGCTGGCGATGCCTGCCAGACCCAGAAGCGCCGCATTCATAAGTTTTACATATAAACCGAGGCTGTGGTACAATTCTTTGTTGGGCAGTCCGCCGATCAAAGGAAGTCCATAGTCGCCCTGTTTGAGATCGCTGCCGGGCAAGAACCATTTTCCGATCGCACCGGAAATGGTCTGGTTGTTGGCCCATGGCCTGAGAAACACATATTTGCTGTACGTTTCGAGAATGAGATTGTACCATCCCTGCAGCAACGCCAGATTGCGGTCCATTCCGAGACCCAGGGCCGGGACTGCGATTCCGAAAACAACGCCAAGGACCGCGCCGCCGATCGCATAGATTCGCAGCGAACCAAAGAGCACCAGAACCAGAAAGATCGGCGTTACTTTGAGGACCGCTGCAATGCCAATCAGGATTCCGCCCAGGATTTGAGCCCACCACCGGTCGGAAAAAGAAAGATAAAGGCCGGGCGCCACGAGAAGCAAAAGGAAGAATGCAATGTTTCCGTTCGATGCGTTTTCAGAAAGAAACCCGCCTAACAGTGCGTATGCGGCGAGCAGCGGTAGCATGAACTCCTTTTCTGTAAGAAGAGGCCTTCCGACGCGCGCAATGCGATACAGGAAGTAGAGCACTCCAATCCATGCGGAAAAAGAAAGAATCTGAAAGATGGCAGCGGCAGTCTTGTAGTCCAGCTTTGAGATCGGAAGAAGGACGAACGCGGTAAACGGCAGATACAGGTACGTGCCGAGCCCTTTGAACATCGACAGAAGCTCCGCCAGCCGGGCTGGATTCATCAAATCCTCAGGGCGGAAGCTTTTCGGCAGCTCCATGATTCCCTGAAGCTGCTCGACGCGGTAAGGGTCTTCGCCCCGGTCCACCATGCGCGATGCCTGGTAGTAGTCCTCGAAATCACTCCGGCTCTGCGGAGCAAAGGTTGCAGGACCGGGATCCTTGATGATGCGAAGCGATGTGACGAATACGGCCGCCAGAAGCAGCGCAAGCGCAGCGCTCCGGGCCGCACGAGACTCTTTGAAAAGGTCCGCTGCCCTGCGCACGATACGAGGTCCAGTCATCGTCCAATTTTCCGGACCGGACGGGCTTTTGAAATGAAAATTCTCCTGGGCAGAAAGGCCCCCGGCCGCCCTCTGGGCATGTGAGCCCGGAAGAATTTGAGCAATTCCTCAGTGAATACGCGTTTGATCTTCCCGATGAGCTGATTGCCCGGCGTCCTTCCGCACAGCGCGACGCCTCTCGCCTTCTTGTTGTAGACCCGGCTGCCGGCAATTTCCGCGAGTCAAACATACGAAGCCTGCCGGGGCTCCTTCGCACCGGCGACTGCCTGGTTTTGAATCGCAGCCGCGTCTCGTTTCGCCGGCTCGAACTCGATCGATCCGGCCGCACATTCACGCCTCTCTTTGTATCGCTCAAAGGGAACGTGTGGCGCGCTCTTGTATTCGGGGCTGCAAAGCTCAAACCGCTCGACCGACTGGCACACAGGTCAGGAGAATCCTTTATCGTTCGCGGCCGCGAAGAAGAGTTCGTCCTCCTTGAGGCAGAACAGTTTCGATCAGAAGATGAATGGGAACGCTTCTTTGAGGAATTCGGACGGGTCCCCCTTCCGCCGTATCTGGGGCGCGAAGACGATGCCGACGATCGGTCGAGGTACCGCACTGTGTTCGGCGAAAAGCCGGGCAGTCTTGCAGCGCCGACTGCTGGCCTGCATTTCACGGACGATCTGATCGCACGCCTGATCGGGAGCGGGATCAAAACCGCGTATCTCGACCTGCAGGTAGGCTTCGGCACCTTTGCGCCTCTCAAACCCTGGAACGTGGAAACGCGCAGACTCCACGAAGAGAATTTCGAAATCGACGAAACCTGCTCGAAGGAAGTGAATGCTGCCGCGCGAGTCATCGCCGTCGGAACAACGACCGCCCGCGTGCTTGAAACGATTCGCAGAAAAACGGGGCGCATCGAGCCTGCGGCCGGAAAGACAGATTTGTTCCTTTTTCCTCCCGACCGCCCTCTTGCTTTCGAAGGGCTTCTGACCAACTTTCATCTCCCGTCCTCTTCCCTTTTCATGCTCGTCTGCGCTTTCGCGGGGAAAGACCTGATGCGCCGCGCCTATGAATACGCTGTCGACCAGCGGTTTCGATTCTTCAGCTACGGCGATGCAATGTTGATTCTGCCAGGATCGAACGCGGCCGGAATTTGATTGACCGGCCCTTGAATCCCGGGACTTTTGAAGGCATGGAAAACTTCGACAGAATCGGCCAGACCGAGATGATGAAAGTCCCGCACTTTCATCTCGACGAATTCCAGAGCCGCGTTCTGAACAATCTTCACCTCGAATTCTTTCTCAAGAAATGCCGCTTCATCATTACGCCGGACTACCGTTACCTTCTGACCGGCGAAGCAGACGAAAAAGAAACCGGCAGCCTGGATTATAAGATCCCGGAGAAACGCGAAGCCCTGGAAAAGCTGAAGCTGCTGTTGATCCATGACCTGTCGCTGTATTCGGCCCTGCTCGAAACGAATTCATACTACATAGCATCGAACGGACATCTTCTGATCTGCCGGTTTCTCACCGTAAAGGATCATCCGGAAGCTTACGAGCTCAAGCTCTACACAATCAGCCGCGACGATCTGCCGGAAAACTACAAGGACAAGATCTACCTGGGACGGGATTACATCTCCGTAAAGAACCTGCGCAAAGAGCACTTCGGACTGCGCTACATGCGCAACTCTCTCATCGAGCAGCTCATGCACCTGCGCGCCCGGATGATGGAGCTTCTCCCTGAAAACGCGCGCGAGGATCTCGAAGGCGAGTATCTTACGGAAATCGAAGAGTTGATCGGCGAGTTCGCGGAAGCATCGAACCGCATCATGGAGAAGTTCCCGGTAGAAATCAACACTCGCACGCTGGAACGGGAATCTCTCGTGCTTGCCAATGCGCAGTTTCGCAATCTCAAGCACATCCTCATGGAAATCGAAGAATCTCTGCGCGAAATGGAGCAGTCTCTCTTTGACAAAGACAACCCGCGCGCCGTCCGCTACGTAACGAAGTTCAAGAAGGACGTGGTGAACGACATCAACACGATCATGTTCAAGATCAACGGCCGTATCAGCGACGCCGTGAACGGAATTCACGGCTGATATATTCGGCCGTAATCTTCGAGAACGCGGAAGCGCCGTACCACGTCAGGTGGTGGTAGTCGTAGAACTTCTGCATGGGAAAGATCTTCGCCGCATCCATCATACGCCCGCGGGGCACAAGACCGGAAAGGAACGCTGTACACTGCCTGTAGTAGGGCGAGTTTTCATACAGAGAAAGCGTGAGAGGATTCTCCGGGGAGTTTACAACCAGCAGATCTGAATGCTCCTGCATCCGCCCTGCGAAAACAGCAATTCCTTCGACTGCGGGCAGTCCGGGATCGAAATTCCGGCCGGCCCAGATTCGCTTCGCATCATAGAGCGCGCGCAGGTATTCCCATCCGGGCTTCGAGAACGCATAGTTGCGCTTCTCAAACGAGTCTTTGTACTCCGCATCAGACATGTGTTCATAGAGATCGTCCTCGCGGCGGAGAGGACGCGCGCCGTGCCGCTGCGGAGTTCCGAGGCCTGCGTTCCGGGCCAGTCTTGCCGCATAACGGTCTGCGTACAGATCAAACGGCACATCCGGCGCAATCTGCACCTTGAGAACCGCTCCAGGCTCGGCGAAGCCCAGGAGCGGGATATTCTTCCAGCCGCGGCCGCGCGTTTCCCGTTTCTCGCGGCCGCCGCTTTCGAGGCGGATTTCCGCTTCGTCCGCGAAAATCTCAAGCTCAAGCCCCGTGCGGATGAGTTCCGGCGTCACCGTCATGGAAAAAGAAGACGGAACATGCCCTCTCTGCGTTACCCCGGCACGATCTCCGGAAAGCACATCAATTCCCGCATAACGTTCATAGGTATGCCCTCGGCTGAACCGGTTGTCCAGGAGAGTGTCAAGCGGAGGCCGCACGAATGGTTTCAGACGGCAGCCGGCACAGAATGCGCCGAGATACACCTTTCCTTTCTCCAGAACATCCAGGCGGTCTCCGGCCGCTTCAATCAGGCCCTCTCCTGTGAGCGGCATGACGGCGTACATGCTGGCAAGATCCCTGCGAAGAAGGCCGAGCGCTGCCGGGCGGTCCGGCCCGGAAAGCTGCTCCATCAAATTCATGAGAATGGGCCTTTCGAGCCGCAGATCCACCATGTTCACGGGCAGAATGACAAGATCCGGCGATAAGGCCGCATAACGCTCCGAGAGCGCCGCGAGCTCCAGGCCATGCATTCCCTGGTGACCGACCACATACACGCGGACGTTTTTTCCCGGCACAGCGTCCGCAAGATCCCGTTCCATCTGCTCCGGGAGAAATCCGTAGAGGCCGAGCGAACTTCCCGCGATGACAATACGGAACTCGCCGGCCGGTTTATTGCGCAGGCGGTGCATCTGCCATTCGAAATTGTAGAATGGCTCCGTCTCCCAGGCCGTCTCGTTCGGAAGAGCAAAGAAAAGGAATCGGAACACGAGTGTGTCCGCAAGCGCGAAGGCAGCAAGAACGATGAGAGATACAGCGAGCGCCCGCAACAGGCTCAGTCTGCGTCAGCCCTGCGGCAGTGCAACTTCAATCGCATCGCTCCAGTCGCCGGGACCGGACTCATTTGCAGCCCTGACCCTGTACAGATTGGCGCCCGGGACAGCCGCGTCATCGATGAAAGCGTCATTCTGAACAAAGCCGTTGACCATGACCCAGCGGCCTTCCTTCTTGCGAA
>CAZUJO010000042.1:0-1805 GCA_964619995.1 uncultured Leptospiraceae bacterium | reverse complement strand
GTAGACCGCTGCGGTGGATTCTGCTTTCCAGTAAAGCCTCACTCCGCGCCCGTCCGGCGCTCCACCGAGACCGTGCACGCGGCCTGGCCGCTCGGGCCGAATGATCGGAGCGTTGCGGCTGTCGCGCGTTCCGATTTCCTCGGCGCGTTTTCTTGCCATTTCCGTGATGTGCGCGGAGAAATCCGGATACTGGTCTACGATTCCCGTGAACGTCTCTTTATCGAGGGAATACAAATCGCAGAAATCTACGGCGCGAATGCTCGCGGTGCGCGGCATACTCATGAGGAGCGCAATCTCACCAAAGAAGTTGCCTTCCCCGAGGGTGGCGAACACCGTCTTCCCGTCGTCTCCGACGACCTGGACCGATCCCTTACTTATAAAGTACATAGTATCGCCCATGTCTCCCTTCCGGAAGATGTAGTCGCCAGGCGTATACACTTCAGGCCTGAGGGCGACCACGATCTGACGGATCAGGTCTTCGCTTGCGCCCTTGAACAGCGGAACCTTCTCGATCATCTGCTGCAGCAGATACATCGATACCTTTTCCACAATCGGCTTTGGCAGATCCTCGAGAACCTGCGCTTCATCGTATCCCCGGCGCGTATCCCAGAGGTACGTATAGTAGTTCCTTACTTCCTGCTGCATCCCCTGCGGGATCTTCTTGAACTTCATGTACGTGCCGATCTTCTCGAGCTTCTCAAGGTACTGCGCGCGCGCAACGTCCAGGTTGGCAATGAGGCTTGCGATATTACCGATCACATAACCGTAAAGACCGGCGCCCATGAGCTGTATGAGCATCGTGAAAAGCGTCTGCTTCGTTGAGGAAGGAGTCAGATCGCCGTAACCAATGGTCGTGATCGTCGTGGTCGCCCAGTAGAGAGACCTTACATAAAGCGTAAAAAGAGAATTCTTCTCATCGTCCGGAACCCCGCCGATGGTTCCGCCCATGGCGATCCACACGCAGGCAGACCAGTGCGCAACCATGATCACCCAGAAGGTGAGGAACAGCATTCGCAGAACGCTGATGTTGATGATGTCCGCCTGCGCGAGCTTTCGCATGAATTGCGCAATCCGCGCCATACGGGCAAGCCGCAGAAGGCGAAACACGCGCACGGTGTCGGAGAGAGTCGCAAGCCCCCCTACAAACAAGAGGTCCAGAGGAACCGCCGCGATGAAGTCGATCAGAAACCAGCCCTTCAGATAGGCCAGTGCAATCGTCCGCTTATCATGAACGAGCACGCCGTTTACGTATTCGGCGGTAAAAAAGTTCAATACAACATCTACAAGAAAGCAGGCGGTAATGAAAATATCAACGAAGTAGAGCCAGCCCGTGAGGTGATACCCGAGCGCCAGACGCAGCGGCACCTCGACGGCAAAAAACAAAGTGCACACCAGGATCAGAGCGTTCCAGGCCTGCTTGTAAATGTTTTCCGGATGGATCACCGGTATTAAAATCGGGCCGCGCAGGCCCGTTCTTTAAGCTCGACGCGGCGAATTCAGCGGCTGAGTCCGGCGAAGCCTAGAGCAGGCCGTCGAGAGAAAGCACGGACTTCTCCGTTCCTTCTGCCCCCTGAGACTTCCTGTATGCATAGATCTGGGATTTCAGGGGCAGCCAGCGATTGTTGTACACCTGGGCCAGGCGAAACACCTCTTCCCGTTCGCGGCCTGGAAGGGTGCGCACTTCAAGGTTGTAAGCCCATTCGCGCAGGCCCTTGTCCATGACGAACACAGGATCGGCGATTTGCTGCGCGAAAATGCGCGTATAAAGGAGCATGAACGATCCAATGATCGCAAGAATGCACAGA
>CAZUJO010000041.1:0-15147 GCA_964619995.1 uncultured Leptospiraceae bacterium | reverse complement strand
GCCCAGTGCTGGCCGACTCTGCTCAGGACGATCCAGGCGAAACTCACCGCGAGAAGTTGCGCGGACCGCCGGCGGTTCATTTCATCGGTTGGCAGGACGAAGTGCACTGCCCCGAAGAGCGCGGTATAGACGGCCGTGTCCTCTTTGACCGTCATCCAGAGCACGATGCCCGTCCAGAAGAGGGCAGGCCGACGAATGCGCAGGCCGAGAAAAGCCATGCCCGCGAACAAAAACACAAAGATTTCATTGTGAAACGACTGGGCCACGCGAAGGAGCGGAAACATGCTGAGAAGGATCAGAACGAGGAGCGCCGACGACCGCATATCGAGAGTTATGCGAATCAAAATCGTCCACGTCAGACAGCCGGCGGCGAAGATGATCCACAGGAGCAGGGGATAGAGGCTTTGATCCGCGTCCGGAAATGCGGCATACGCCGGCGTGAAAAGGAGCAGAGCGGGGGCGAAATGATGTCCGAGATAGCTTCCGCGCAGACCCGTATCGACGTAGGCGGTCGGCAGAATGCCGCGGCCCATCGCCGTATTTGCAATGGCCGATGAGATGTTCGTGATATCCTGATCCTGAAGAAACAGAGAGGTTCGGGCGCTCATTGTGAATGCGAACAAATGGAGGGATGCTGCCGCCGCGGGCAGAAAAATCCACAGGCCCTGCAGTTTCCGGGCCGGCTTCTCCTGCGCTTCGTTCTTTGCAAAGAAGAAGAGGATCAAGAGCAGCGCCGCCTGGATGAGCTGAATGATTCTGCCCGTGTCGCGCGTTTCTGCGAAATCAAGAGGACTGAAAGCCGCCCAGAGAAACGGTGCGCTCGCAAGCAGGGCCAAAAAAGGGGTCAAGGCGCGTTCAAGAACCGGAGAATCGCTCTGCGGTCTTCCTCTGTGAAAATGTTCCGTACCTGAATGCTTTTGTGGACGGGCGTATCCGGCATTGTGCCGCGCGTATCCATGAGAGGTGCGTAGTTCGGAAAATGCATTCCGTCCCAGTAGAGCCGCACATACTCCTTTTCTGCGAGGGTGCCAGCCGGACCAAAAGGCAGGCCCCGGGGTTCATCGTCCGCAAAAAGCAGCACTGCTTTTCGTATGAAAGGATTCACAGACAGCGCAAATGCATCGCGGTCCGCTTCAAGCGCAAGGCCGTCAATGCCTTCCACGGCAAAAGGCCTTCCAATTCGCTCGGAAATCAAAGCCGGGATTCGCCCCTGCATCAGGCGCGACAGGAGAATGCCATGGAGAACGCGGACCGCTTCCCGGTCCGGCATTGCCGTTAGTCGGTCATGATATTCACGCGGAAGCAGATAGCCGGGAAGAGGTGAAGGCAGTTCGGTAACAGGCTTTCGGTTCAGCGAGAGAAAATCCTTCTGGTCTCGGAATCCGAACGCAGCAGATCCCGTTTCGTCGAGAAGCTTCGCTACTCCGTTCAGCTGCACAAGCGTCTGCGGTTCCTGATAGACCATGGCAGGAATCATGAGCGCGCGTCTGGCGGGAGTATTCGGGACTCGCACGAAAAATTCGCGGATGGTCCGGGATCGATTGTATTCGATTCGACCCGTGTCGGAAGGCGTTATGCGGCAATGTCCCAGGAGGTCGCGCCTGCAAATCGCCGGCAGCTCGACGCGCCCTCGCACCATCAGATGTTCCTGAATCTGCGCTACTTCATCGATGGTAACGGGAACTTCCTGCGGCTCGGTCCAGGCAAGGAGCGAATTGCGCAGGTGAAGAAAGACGCCGATTAGATTTTCATACGATCGGACCGTAATATGGACGATGGTCTGGATGCCGGCCTTGCGAAATCCCTGCGGCAGCGGCTGTACCTGTTCCTGATACACAGGGTCCGCTTCGGATTGCTTCTCGAAAAGCGGACACAGGACTACAGGCTTTCCGTTCTTGCCGACGATGTTCCTCACAACCAGGAGGTAGAGATCGCCCGCCCGCATTGCTTTTTCGGGGATGACTTCGAACAGACAGATCGACGAGCGGTGGAGTCGCACCAGAACCGGGATGCTGCGTTCAATCGCGGCGTTCCAGAGGTAGAACGATTCGCCCGGAGAGCCTGAGAATCGATCGGGATAGCGGCCGGCTGTGTCGCAGGGAGTTTCAATCCAGATGTGCGAAACCGGACTGAAGCCGTCCGTGCGCGAAAGGGCCCAGAGTCCTCCGAAACGATCGGGCGGAAAGTCCCACACTTTTCCCGATGCAGAGCGGTACGATTTCGTTAGCAGGCCGTCGTCCGGGAAAGGGTAGTTGCAGTCGCTCAAGGCGAGGCGGCAGTCGGGCCGGGCCGCCAGATCGGCGGAAAAAATCATGAGAATTGCTCTCAGAGCCAGAAAAAGGAATCCGGCAGGTCGAATTTTTCTTGAACGCAGGGACGGAAAGCCTCGTCTGATGATAAAGCGAGCCTCAATGGCTCACTATCAAGTTTCTATAAGGGGACAGGAGAAGTCTATGAAGAAATGGTCAATCATTGCCGTCATCGCGCTCTCCGGACTGCTGGTATACTGCGGTGGATCGCGCAATGACGCACGCTCCGATGCAACCAGTACAGGACCGGACGGATGGATTTTTGAAGGTTGGGCATGCGCACCTGACGCTGCTAAAGCACTGCTGAAGCAGAGCCCGGCGCAGTACTGCCAGGACGACAAGCCGAAAGATTACCTGTATATGAAGTTCAGCGCGGCGGCTGCACAGGACGCCATCGACAAGGGAATGGTTGCTATGAAGCAATCTACTTGCCGCAAAGCTGCTAAAGACCAGATTTCATCTGACGGTCTTGCCAAAATCCTGGGTGAATACCTGGAACAGGCTTCCGGCGTGAAAAACGGTCAGTCTACTGGCCAGGTGATCATCGCGCAGAACAAAGGTATCATCCGCGGTGTTTCTATCTACAACTGCTGCTCGCTGGATCCGCAAACCGGTATCTGCGTAACTGCAGGCCAGGTTGAAACCTGGGATCAGTGCCAGTGCGTTGGCGTGATGAAATACCCGGGCGGACAGAAAGGTTTCGAAGCTGCAGCTGAAAAAGCATCTGCAGAAGCTAACCCTTGATTGCCGGCTAACGGTATAAGAAGAAACCCCGGCCTTGCGGTCGGGGTTTTTTTATGTCCAAATCCCAAATCTGAAGCGCGAATCAAGGGCCGCGGATTTCGCCTACTGACCCTTCCGGAGTTTTTCAAGTTCAGCTTTGGTCGCATCCTGAGTGCTGAGCGGCGACTGCTGCTTCATCTGGTTGATCTGCTCTTTTCCACTCTGCGTGATGCTGTCTTTATCCGCGCCGAGCTTTGACTTCATTTGATCCATTTCCTCGCGGTCCTTCTGAATCTGGGACCGCAGGTTTTCGAGGTCGCGTGTGCGCTGATCCTGCATCATCTGCTGATTCTGGTCTTTCTGCTGCTGCATCAGCTCATCGTTTGCTTTTTTCTGTTCGTCCATGGTCTGTTGAAGCAAGACTTTCTGTTCCTCAAACTGCTGGATCAGGCTCTGAATCTGTTCGCGCCCGGAATCTGTAATCGACGCGAGATCTTTCCCGAGATCGGCAACTTCACGCTTGTCTGCGTCCGTTTGCGGCTCGACGGAAACTTTTCCGGATGCGGATACCTCTGCCTTCTTGTCCTGCTCAACAATCTGCGATTCCTTGAGTGTATCATCCGCGACCTGAACGCTTCCCTCTTTTACGAGCGTTTCGTTCTTTCCATTTTCTTCTTTCATGGCCCACTGCGTTCCTCGCACAGAGGCTACGGCCGTCGGAGTGATAATATTCACATGCGAAGCCGCCGAAAGTTTGCCCGCATCCGCGAAAATCTTGCCATGGTCCAGACGGAGTTGCAGCTGCTCGAAGTCTTTCGCAGACAGGAGCTTTGCGGTATCGAGGGTCAGGCTTGTGTCCGGGCCAATGCGAAGTTTCATCGTCGGTGAAAACTGGAGATCAACCTGGCCATCAGCGCCCGTGCGGATTTGATATCCAGGCATGAGAATGCCGTCCTTCGTGTAAAGGGCGGCGGGCAACAGCGTCTTTGCCGCGCCCTTTCGGTCCGTCACGGTTACTGTCCCTTTGACTGCCGTGACCACTGCGCCCTGCAGATCCACCTGCTCTTTTTTGCAGGCCGCCAGGGCGGCGAGCGTCGCGAGGAATACAACTTTTGTGAGTGCGTTTCGAGTATTCATTGACGCAGAGGGCCCCGGTCGCCCCACTTTGACCACAAAATTCCATGAATCTCGAACTGATCTTTTCCATATCAAACATGCTGTCTGTGTCAGGATGGATCATTCTGGCTGCGTCGATCTGGCTTAAGCCCGCGCGGGTTCTGGTCAGTTTCGCAATTGTGCCAACGATGCTTGCGTTTTTGTATGCTGCGCTCATCGCAGCGCATTTTCAGTCGGCGCCGGAATCCGGAAATTTCAACAGCCTGAAAGGCTTGAGTCTTCTATTCGAATACAGGCCCCTGCTTCTCGCCGGCTGGGTTCACTATCTCGCCTTTGACCTGTTAATCGGAACCTGGGAGCTGCAGGATGCGCAGAACACGGGGATTGCATTTCCCATTCTTCTGCCCTGTCTTTTCATGACGTTGATGTTCGGACCGATCGGTTTTCTCATGTACCTGCTGTTTCGAAGATGGAAAACGGGGAGTTTCCGGCTGCATCCATGAAGAAGATACTTGCATTTGTTGATGAAATCTATGAGGACCTGGAGCTCTGGTATCCCCGCCTCCGTCTTGAGGAGGAGGGGTGGACCGTTGCAGTGGCAGGCCCGGAGATTCAGCGGTATTCAGGAAAGCACGGCTACCCTGCGCAGTCCACGTGCCGAATCCGCGAAGTTCGCGAGGCGGATTTTGACGCGCTCTTGATCCCAGGCGGATTCATGCCCGACAAACTGCGCCGGGATGCGAACGTTCTGAATCTCACGCGCGAATTCTTTGAGCACGGCAAACTCGTCGCATTCATATGCCACGGAGGCTGGATTCCGATCTCTGCGAAGATTCTTCGCGGAAAACGAGCGACGGGATCGCTGGGAATCAAAGACGATCTGGAAAATGCAGGCGCGGTCTGGGTCGATGCTCCCGTCGTGCAGGACGGCAACCTGATCTCAAGCCGGACTCCCGTGGATCTGCCCGCATTTGGCAAAGCAATCGTTGAATATTTGAGGAAAGGTCAATGAAGGAATCCTACGAAAGACTTCTGGAGAACAACCGCAAGTGGGCTGCCGCGCGCGTTCAGGAGAACCCGGATTTCTTCAAGCATCTGGCGGAGCTTCAGTCCCCGGAATTTCTGTGGATCGGCTGCTCCGACAGCCGCGTTCCTGCGAATGAAATTACAGGAACGGATCCCGGAGAAATCTTTGTTCATCGCAACGTTGCAAATCTCGTCGTTCATACAGACCTGAACATGCTGAGTGTACTGCAGTACAGTCTCGAAGTTCTCAAGGTGAAGCATGTAATCGTATGCGGGCACTACGGATGCGGCGGCGTAAAGAGCGCGATGGATACGCAGGACCACGGACTTGTGAATAAGTGGCTGCGAAACATAAAGGAAGTTCACGTCAAATACGACCATGAGCTGTCACAGATCACGGATCTCGCGCGCCGCGCAGACCGCCTTGTGGAACTCAACGTGATCGAAGGCGTGCGAAATCTTGCGAAGACGAGCATTGTTCAGAAAGCGTGGAAAGCGCGCAAAGTGCAGATCCACGGATGGGTCTACGGATTGAACAACGGAATCATCAAAGATCTGAACGTAATGATGCAGGAGATCGAAGACCTCGAACCGATCTTTCGCCTCGAAGTCTGACTCACTTCAAATACTGATTGTAATTCCTTTCAACCGCTGTGATGAGAAACGCGAAGTATTTCTTATCTTCCTGCGAAGCGGCTCCGTCCATTTCCTTTCTGTAGAAATCCGCCATCTCTTTGCGGAAGCTTTCACTCTTGAAGAATTTCTTCTGGAACTGAATGCGGACCGGTTTCCCCGAAACCACAAGCTTGGTCGGCACTTCGATAATGACGAGATGTTTTGGCGTGCCCGGTCCGGCAGCAGGATGCGGACTTGCTGCATGCGGTTTGGCCGCCTTTTTCCTCGCATGAGCTTTCTTGATCTCTTCAGCCTTCTTGACGGCGAGCGCATGACGTTCCTGTTTGTGCAGCTCTTTCTCCTTCTTTCGCTGCAAACGCCGCTCTTCGGTCAGATCCATCCCCATCTTCTTGCCGACGATAATGACCTGCTGCTCCCAGTCAGGCTGCTGATTCGCCGACGGATGCGCGGCGGTCTTTGGCTTCTCTTTCAGGAACTGAATGTGATCCGGATCGAGTTCCGGAGCTGCCGGCGGCCCGTCCACTTTCGCGGAAAGTTCTTCGAGACTGAGTCGCGTGGAGGTGCGTTCCGGCTCAGCGCGCGGCCCGGGTTCTGATTCCGGCCGCGTAGATTCCGCCCGCCGCGGCGCATCCGGGCGCGCAGCTGCCGATGAACTTGCAGCAGCAGAACCTGCGGTTGAAGCCGAACTGGAAGAAAACGTATTGGCAGAAGCAGAGCCGGTTGAACCAGAACCGATGGAAGCAGAACCTGAACCCGCCGTGCCTGCCTGTGCCGCGTTTGTTCTGGGCGCAGCAGGACTGCGAACCTCGCGATTCGTCGCCGGCTGTGAATCTGCCGGCGCGTGCGCGGGCCGGTGAGCGGTTTCGCGCGGAGAACCGCCAGCGTGCGCTGGCTCGCCGGACGTGCGCGACGATTCGCCTGCATTGGAATGCCGTGCGGCCGCGTAGCCTGAATCGCTCTGGACGGGTCCCGAAGAGACCGCGCCCGAAGAAACCGGTTCGAGATCCGAGAGGGGGCCGTCCCCTTCCTGATGAGCGCTCTCCCGGTCGGCGCCCGACACGACGCGGCGGGCAATGCGCTCCTGCTCTTTGCGGGCTTCCGTGCGCAGTTCCTGTTCCTTGAAAGTGGAGGCTTTCTGAGTCTCCGTGTGCATTGTGGTTTTAATAAAATCTTTTAACTTTTCCGGGTCGATCTTCCGGGCGAAGCCAAACAGCTTCCATAGAATGCGTTTCCAGAACGGCATCTGAGAAACGTAGTAGTCCTGACGTGTCTGGAGAAACCGCTCGTAGGTTTCCGGACGAACCAGAGGCTGGAGCTTCGACGGATCCTGAATGCAGTCGTAAATTCTTTCAAGATTCACATGCAGAGAATAGTCTTTCCGTTCGCGGCCGTTGTTGAAAGAGCGAAAGCAGACATTGTCAAGCTGGCTCGTGTGAAACGCAAAAAGAATGAGCCTCGCCTGTCCAAAGGTCGGGTTCTCTTCTACTTCAAGGGACTTCACTTCGCGGTGCGACCGCATTGCGTCGATCATCTTCTTTCGTGCCGCTTCATTCTTTATGACATTCTTGTCGAGGCGGACAAACTGATTCAAATCGACAATCGGAGGGTCAGCGGCCGCCAATTTCTGAACATAGAACTCAAGCGCCTGGTAGAACTGCAGTTTCTCTTTATCTTTCTGATAATCTAGGACGGCTTCGCCGTGCATGAGCATGAGAACGAGCACGTTGCGCGCAAACAGGACTCCCGGTTCGGCTCTCAGGGTTTCTTCGCGCTGCGAAAACAGATGAAAGTTATGCTCGAGAAAATTAATCCCCATCTTGTGCGCCAGCGAAACGGTCGGCGTAACGTCAGGCGAGCTCACGTATGCCTGGTAAGCGGTTTGAAACGCGGACGATGTCACGCTTCCGTGATAGAGAGGCGATTTTCCTTCCGGCCTCGGCGCTCCGGGGACTTTTTCTGACATGAGAATATCGCGAACGAAGATGGTCCGGAGCCGTTCGTGCATGAGCACGAGATCGTTCAAGGCGGCAGCCGTCCCCGGCCATGCAAACGGAAAACGGTCTCCGATCTTCTTCAGGCCAGGCAGTTTTGTCTGGAATTTAAGTTTGTCAGCGCCTAACAGGGCGTTATAGATTCTGGTTAAGACTTCAGTCTTGCCTTTCATCTGATTGGCAAAAGAGCTGTGGCTCAGGTCGCGCGGAGGATGCCATTCGCCGCGCAGCGCTTCGAGCATGGCGAAATACGGCAGCTGCCGCACAAACGTTGCGTCTTTCTTTGAAAGGAGATCGTCGGCAAGCCCCTGGTTCCAGTGGAAGTAGCTGGCCAGCCATTCGCCGGCTGCATCTGCGGAGGTCTTAACCGCTTCGCTCACGAAAGGCTCAACAGACAGTTCTCTTTCTTTGTCTTCCTGAATGATCACGTAGTCATTCGCGCCGATTTCGTTTCCGCGCCGCTCGAGCACGGGCAGAATTTCTATGATCCGGTAGGAGCGCATGAATTCCAGCCAGCTGATGAAATGAGCGCGAAAGCTTTCTGTCGGCAGTCCGCGTCCCAGCGTGATCTGAAACGCGCCGTCCTTGTCTGCGAGCAGGGTTGACATTTTCGGGAAACTGTCGATTCTGCGGTTTCGCGCCAGCCGGGAGTCTTTCAGCAGAAGCTCGCAGAGCATACTGTGCAGAGTCTCCAGGATTTTTCCCTGCGGACCTCCGTGCATGACGATCTGGCCGTTGGCGTCCTGCCGAGAGAGAACGCTGGCGTGGAAGAAACTTCCGGGCGCCGCGGAATTTTCCTGGTCGTTCTGTGCCATTGGAATCAAAACATTTGAAAATGGTTCGACCGGGCAGTCAAACCAGATTAGTCCGCGGCCTCGATTAAGGGACGAATTGCAGCTTGATTTCTAGACCGGGTGTTCCTGAATCCCCGCAGTTATGAGAATCAAACTGGACGCGAGGCTGAGACAACTCCGTCACCAGATGGGGTTAAGCCGCGCTGTACTCGATGACTCGATTTTGACCAACGTCAGACGCCTGTTCGTTGTCACGTGTGCAGCCTTTCCGCTTCACCTGGCTCATGTTGCCCTCTTTTATTTTGCGACTCCTGCGGATACGGCTGCGCGGATTGCCTGGAGGCAGGGTATTCTGACCATGCATGCGTCTGGAGCCGTTTTCATGCTGGTCGGAGGCATCCTCCTTTTCTTCCTCCGCAGAGGCCAGCAGGCGACGTTTGCGATGCGCGCTGTTACGTCTGTCTTTCTGTTGTGGTTCCCGGTGCTGGGCGTAATGCTCGTCGCCTTTGACCAGTATGTCACAACGAACATAACACCCTTCCTTGTGGTGTGCGTGGTCCTCGGATTTCTCCCGGTGATTCGGCCCGGCGTGTCTTTCTTTATTTTTGCGTTCGCATATGCTCTCTATCATTTTGCAATCGCCTGGGTTCAGCCCGATGCTGCGATCATCCTAACCAACCGCGTCAATGGCCTCACGTTCACCTGCGTGGGATTCGTCCTCTCCATGATTCTGTGGCTGCAGTACCGGCGCAACGTGCTGCAGCACCGGCAGATCGAAGAGCAAAGCCGAGAGCTTCGCGAGCGCAATCAGATCATCGAACGCGAGCTCGATATGGCGCGCCTGATTCAACAGAAGTTGTTGCCTGCGTCGCCGCCAGTCGTGCCAGGCCTGCAGATTGCTGCCGCCTGTCTGTCTATGGACAAAGTGGGCGGGGATTTCTACGACCTGGCGCCCTACCGCGGCGGTCTTGGTGTTTTTCTCGGCGACGTGTCCGGTCACGGCATTCCTGCCGCGTTTCTTGCATCGGTGGCGAAGACTGCCTTCGACTTTTCATCATGGACGACGGACAGCCCTTCGCACGTACTCGGAGCCATGAACGAAGTCGTCGCGCACCGCAGCGTGGCATCTATGTTTGTCACCGCCGTTTTCGCGCGGTTCAGCAATGCAGAAATCGAAGGGGCAACTGCCGGACACTGGCCGCCGATCATCTTTCGCGTGAAAGACGATTCATTCGTGAACGTAACCGGCAAGGGGAGACCCCTTGGTTTCGGCGGCGAGAAACCTTATCAGAATTTTTCAGAAAAGCTGCAACCGAACGACCGCATTGTGTTCTTTACGGACGGAATTCTTGAGACCAGGAATTCCTCGGGTGAGCTTTTCGGAGAGGAACGCTTTCGCGATTTGATCCGATCGAGCCTTCATCTAAACGCTGCTCAGTTCCTTGAGAGCGTGTTTCGCGCAACGCACGATTTCGCGGGAGGTGCGGGCCTCACAGATGACGCAACGCTCGTCGTGGTCGATGTCGCGGCTAACGGGGCCGCGAACGCGGCTTCCACGGACGCAGTCCGCGAAGAATCGCGCGTCAGCGCAGTTTGATCGATCGACGCGGATGCTCAGCCGTAAGGCCGGCCGCTCACGCAGGATTTACTGTGCGTCACCTTTGTCAGCGTCGTTGTGAAAACCTGATCTTCGCGGTCCATCCAGTGAAGGATAATCACCTGACGAAGGGTTTCGGGATGGTCCTCTTCGGCGTAGTCATTGTGCAGAGTGAAATGGACGACATTTGAATCTCTATATTTGTAATCTTTCAGGGAAGGATCAAGCAGACTTGCGAAATCTCCGCGAAAATTGTCTTTCGCAACCTTCACAATGTCCTTTCCGTTCCAGTATTCCGCCTCAAGGTTTGATTGTTTCAACGGGATTTCGCGTGTGTAGGGATCCGAATCGTTCCTCCGCGCGAAAAGCTTGATTTCTACCGATCGCAGCTTCTCGGCGCGAGGAAGCGCTTCCGAAAAAATAAAAGAAAGCTGAATGGGATGTCCGCTTTCGAGATCAAAGTAAAGGGGTGAAAGCTGGTTGTCTATGTTCTGCCGGCCGTTGTTGTACGTGTAAGTAGGCGGCTTGTCCAGTGTATATTTCGAATACGAGGAACTGCACGCCATAAGCAGAATGTAGGGAAGGATTGTTAACGAACGCGAAATGAAATGCCTCATGCAAATGCCCCCGGGAAGGGCCAGCCTGAGCCGGCATTTCCAGTCTGCCAATCATAACTCGCGAACGACAAAACCGGCGGCGGGCGTGGATTCGGTGATTTGTATACGGTCACTCTGCGACGCGCAAAAAGAATTCAGAAACTTCGCGGGCGACTCCCGACGGGTCCTCCATCGGAAAACAATGCGATCCTGTGTGCCGCACCCAGCTTGATTTCGCGTGCGATCGCAGCAGAAGTTTTGCAGCTCTGTCAGGAGTGACTTCAGACTGTCGGGCTGTCATGACGAGCAGAGGAATTTGAATGCGCCGAAAAACGCTCCATCCTGAATGAAAGCTCCGGAAGATCTGCGCTTCGATTTTTGGATCCAGGCGCAGACGATAGCCGCCATTGTGGGGCTCAAGGGCAGATTCCAGGTAGCCTTTCATTGAGTCTGTGTGCCAGTCTCGGAACACCGGAGACATTCGATACGACCTCTCGACGACGCGCAGATCCTTGAACTCGCGTCGCCGCTTCTCTGCGAGCCCGGCCAGGGGATTGGGCAGAAATCGAGCGAGCCGCGCGAGGAAAGGAGTCATGACCGTGGGGTCGAGCAACGCCGCGGCTCGAAGACCGGACAGGCGGGCCGCGGCGAGCAGGAGAGAGGCCCCGCCAATGGAATGTCCCGCCGCGAAGTATGCGGGGAGGTCCAGATGCTCTGCGAAAGCCCGCACCTGGCGGCCGAAGTAATCCCAGTTGTGAAAATCGGCGCTCGTTTCTGAGCCGCCATGGCCCATGAAGTTCAGAGCATAGATCCGCCAGCCGCGCGCCGTGAGTTCCGCGTGCATGGGCCGGTAGGAACCGGCGGAGAAACCGTTTGCATGAAAGAGCAAGAGCGGCCGCCCCTCGCCCAGGACCTCGTAGTCCAGTCGGATTCCTTCAAATTGGAAGCTGGCGACCATATGTCAGGCTGCCGAGACCCCCGTCCGGCACGAGAAAAATTGATTTCCCGGGTCGCCTTTGCTCAGCGGGTACTATTATTGCTAATATATTAGGCAGAGCACAATATGCCCAACCAGATCACAAAGTCCGAAGCATTGCGCTTCATAAGCGAAATTACGCATGCAATCAACCAGAGTGATGATGCGGAAAACATCCTGGAGCGTATTCTTTCAGCATGTATCCATACGACTTATGCTGAATCTGGAAGCATTATGCTTATTGATGAGGATGGCGAGAATCTTACGATTCGAGTCTCTCAGGGGCTGAGCCCGGAAAATGCGCACCTGAAACTGAGGCTGGGCGAGGGGATCACGGGTGGTGTGGCCCGGACCGGCAAGGCAAGGATCGTCGGAGATGCGTCTGCGGAATCGGACTACATCCCCGTCAAAGAAGGCCTGATTTCTGAACTGGCTGTGCCGATGGCTGTTCGGGGCGAGGTGATCGGCGTGATTTCCGTCGATTCAAGCAAGCGGAACGCATTTGACCGCGATCACGAGCACTTCCTTTCGATCATGTCGAACCTGGCGGCCGGGATCTTTGTAAACTTCAAAGACAACCAGCTCCTGAAACACCGGGATCGATTCCATACAGTTCTGCACGAGATATCGCGCGTTGTGTCTGCTTCCCTGCGTCTTGAAGATGTATTCCGCGAAATCATGACCATTACCGAGAAGGCGTTTCGCCTTCATCGAAGCACGCTCTTGCTGTATGACCGCCAGCAGGATCTGCTGCAGATTGTCGCAAGCGTCGGATTCTCAAAAGATGAGATCGCCGACATTACATACGCGCCAGGCGAAGGCGTAACAGGATCGGTCTTCGTAAACAAGAAGCCGGTCTATATTCCGAGCGTGTCTAACGAACCCGGATTCTTGAATCGAATGAAGACGTTCGGCGGCACAGGAGATATGGGTTTCTTCTGCTGCCCGATCTTTTACGCAACAGAAGTTGTCGGAGTGTTCTCCACCTTCACGCGCCAGCAGGGACTCGATGCAGAGTCGATGATTGAGTTTCTTGAGATTCTCGGGAGCATGATTTCCCAGTCGATCACGATTCAGCGGCTTGTAAAAGAAGAAACCCGCGTGATTGCGTCCGAGAACATAGAGCTCAAACGAGAGCTGAGCGCGCGCTACAAATTCGGAAGCCTGATCGGAAAGTCATCGAGCATGCTGCGACTTTTCGAAAAAGTTCGCATCATCGCGGATTCGCGCGCATCGGTTCTGCTGACGGGGGAGTCCGGGACGGGCAAAGAGCTGATCGCATCGGCGATTCATTACAACAGCCCGCGCAGAGATCAGCCCTTCGTCAAAATCAACTGCGCTGCGATTCCAGAAAATCTTCTCGAAAGCGAACTGTTCGGTCATCGCAAAGGGTCTTTCACAGGCGCCGTCGCAGACAAGAAGGGAAAATTTGAAACCGCAGACGGCGGCACGATCTTTCTCGATGAAATCGGCGAACTGGATTTGAATTTGCAGAGTAAGCTTTTGCGCGTTTTACAGGAGCGCGAAATTGAGCCCGTCGGTGGACGCATGCGTCAGGTGGACATCCGCGTGATTGCCGCCACGAATGCAGACCTCGAGCAAGCCATTGCAGACAAGAAATTCCGGGCCGATCTGTATTACCGCCTGAATGTAATCAATCTCAAGATTCCTCCGCTCCGCGAAAGAAAAGACGATATCCTGCTTCTCGTGAACCACTTCATTGAAAAGTACACGAAAGAAAATCAGAAGACTCTCACAGGCGTTTCGCATGCGGCCCTGAAGATGCTTGAGGATTATGACTGGCCGGGAAACGTGCGTCAGCTCGAAAACGCAATTGAGCGCGCTGTGGTTCTTTCGCAGAACAAGATTCTGGATATTGACGATTTCACAGACACGACCATTCCGTTCTCTGCTCCGGCTGCGCAGGCTTCCGCAGCGGTTGCGACGGTCGCTGCAACGCCCGTGTCCTCTTCTGCCCTGGATCTGCCGGACGAAGAGCAATTTCACAGCATGGACGGGCAGGTGTATGACCGCGTGATTCAGGAAGTGGAGAAACGTTTGATCCTGCACGCGCTCAAGAAATTCAAATACACGAAGACGCAGGCGGCTCGCTATCTCGGAATCAACCGCAACACGCTCGATAAGAAGATCCGCGAACTGAATATCGATTATTGACGTGAAGGACGGCGCGGCCGCCAGGTTTCATCAAGAACGGAGAATGCGAAGAAAAATGCGGGTCCCGGTTCCGGGAACCCGCGGAGTTACACGAATGACTCTATTATAATCGGCCGCTTCGTATTTCTCCGTGGAAAAAAAATCGCGCACTCTTGCGAAGATCAAACGTCAGCGAGAGCAATGTTCAGCTCAAGCATGCCCAGCCGCGAATAGAGATTCAGTCCGAGCGTTGTGCGTTCCTGGACCTTCATCGTCTGTGTCCGCGTGTCTACGACATAAGGCACGCTCATATCGAGCTCTTTCTTGCTGTTGAGAAAGATGTTCAGGGCGTTGCCCGTAATCATGTTCCCGAGTTCGCCCAGAACATCGCGGTATTCTTTCTCGATCGAAGCGCGGTCCGTTCCGGGCATGAGCTTTTCGGCAATGCGGAACGCGCTTTCCGCGTTCATGGAGTAAATGACTTCGCCTTGAACGGCGCCCGTCACATTCAACAGGATTGCGATTTCATGAGAAGGAGCGGGCGTCTTTTTCACAAGCGTACGGCCGCGGATGATCTCCTCATGCAGGAGATCCCGGAAAACCAGGATCGCACCCTGGAGAAAAGGATTCACATACTCGGCCTTCACGCCTTATGATTATCGGCCATTTGCCGGGGTCAACTTTTAGAAACTGCGCAATTCCGGCTCAATAGCCGTCGTCCGGATGCGCAACAGGGCCCGTATCCTTCACTTCCGATTTCAAACGAAAGCGTCCCCGCTCAGCCTCCTTCTTCATAACGACATCAAAATAGAGCCGGCCTGGTTCCGCGGCCTTTTCCTCGGCCAGCTTTTGCGCCCGCGCCTCGAGGCCCGGATCGGCAGCGGCCTGGATTCCGGAAAATTCCGCGTAAACCGTGGCCTCGCCGTCCTGCACCGGCCCGATCTTCTTGGTTCCATCGCCGCCGAGCACCGTAAGCACTTCCGGGGCGTCGAGTTTTACGATCTCGCCGGTCGGCAGATTGATTCCCTTCAACTGGGAGAGTTTCACGTTTACTTGAGCCACGCGTCGGCCTGTGATTCGCTCCACGTCTTCGAGTTTGAAGTCTTTTCCGAGCTGGGCGAGCTGCTGCTTGATCCCGGCCACAGCGACCTGGCGTTTCTCAGAGAGAACGCGGTTTTTTACGAATTCTTTCTGGCTTTCATAGGATTTGCGCTGTGACGCCTCGAAAA
>CAZUJO010000040.1:3769-15208 GCA_964619995.1 uncultured Leptospiraceae bacterium | reverse complement strand
GGTGATCCGGTTGCGCGGCAGATCCATGGTCAGGGATTTGACGGCATGGAAATCGCCGTAGTAGATGCTTACATCCCTGCAGGCGAAGACGGCTTCCGTGGCTTCGTGAGGCTTTTGCTCAACGAGAATCTTTTTTTCCGCTACCATGACTATCCGGCCCTCAGTTTTTTTCTAAAATAATATCTGACGTAAATCGCAGTCGAGTTCAAGAGAATCAGAATCGCAAGGAGCACAATGATGGCGCCGGCCGAAAGGACGTGAAACTCCTGCTGCGGCTTCGCAACCCAGTTGTAGATCTGAACCGACAGCACCGAGAACCCGTCGAGCGGGCTAGTGGGTATGTAAGCCGAATATGCGGTCGCGCCCACAAGCAAAAGCGGCGCGGACTCGCCGACGGCGCGCGAAAGAGCGAGAATGATCCCGGTCATGATGCCGGGCACGGCGGAAGGAAACACCTGGTAACGAATCACCTGCCAGCGCGTCATGCCGATGCCATAGCCTGCAAGGCGCAGGGAATTCGGCACAGCGCGAAGCGCTTCCTGGGTTGCGATTGTGATGATGGGGAGAATGAGAAGAGCCATGGTCAGCGAACCCGCAAGGATGCTGCGGCCCAGCCCGGCTGCGCGCACGAAGATCGTCAGGCCAAGAAGGCCATAGATCACAGAAGGCACGCCGGCCAGGTTCTGGATGTTCAGCTTGATGAATTTCACCCAGGCGCTTGAGCGTGCATACTCCTCGAGATAGATGGCAGCCCCGATTCCAAGAGGAATGCTGACAAACGCGGTCAGCACCATCATCCACAGCGTTCCCGCCATGGCGCTGAGAATCCCCGCTTTTTCCGGGAAGCGCGAAGGGTAAGACGAAAGGAACGTCCAGTTCACGGATCCCGCGCCCTGCGCGAAGATAGAGAAAAGCAGATAGCCCAGAAAGAGCACGGCGAATACATTCGCCGCAAGACAGAACGCTTGGAAAATTACACCGTAGATTCGGTAGCGAAGACGGATATCTGTCATTGGTACACGTCCCGGAATCTCTTGATGATATAGCTTGCAGCAACGTTAAACGCAAACGTGAGCAAAAACAGAGTCAGGCCCACAGCATAGATTGTGTAATATTCAATGCTGTGCGCCGGCGCGTCGCCGAGCGCGATCTGCACAATGAAAGCAGTCATGGTCTGAAGACTTTTGAAATAGTTCCATCCCAGGTGCGGTGTGGCTCCGGCCGCAATGGTCACAGCCATCGTTTCGCCGACGGCCCGCGCGAATGCGAGCAGGAACGATGCGACGATGCCTGAAAACGCGGCCGGCACCATGATGCGCGTAACCACATGAAAGCGCGACATCCCGAGCGCGTACCCTGCGTTGCTGATGCTCACGGGAACCACCGTAAGCGCGTCGGCCGAGAGCGAAGCCACCATGGGAAGAATCGAAATGCCGACCACGATGGATGCCGCCAGGGCATTGAAAATCTGGAGGTCGGGAAAAATCTTTTGAAGCTGCGGAGTGAGTGTTACCAGCGCAAAAAAGCCGTAAACGACGGTCGGCACGCCGCCAAGAATTTCAAGAACGGGACCGAAAAACGCCTGAACCTTGCGGTTCGTAAACTGTGTAAGATAGATGGCCGTGCCCAGACCCAACGGGATGGCGACGATGGATGAGCCAACCGCAATCATCATGGTTCCGGAAACCAGGGGCCAGATTCCGAAATGCTTGGGCTCGCCAAAAGGGTTCCATTCGGTTTCAGTAAGAAATTGCGCGATTGATACATCGCCAAAGAAGTGAGTCGCATCGACCAGCAGAATCATTACGATCGAAATTGTAACTGCGACGGTAAGATAAGCCGCGGTTCTGAGCGAATAACGGATAAAGCGCTCAAAGAATGAATACGAGGGACGCTGTCCATATCGAGAAAAGACCGATTTGCGGTCGTTTCGCACAGCCTGTGTGAGTAAATCGCTCATAAAAAGAAAGGACCGGAGATATCTCCGGTCCCATTTTTTTCCTGTTACAGAATTTGTTCCAGCACTTTGCCTTCGTATCCACCCGGAAGCGTTCCGGTCTTTTTCGAAGTCCAGCGGGCCTTCACTTTTTCGTATACGGAGTCCGGCAGGTTGAAGTAGCCGACTTGCTGCGCAAGTTTCGACACATTGGCCAGATAGTAATCCACGAATCCCGCAACTTCTTCTTTGGAAGCAGCTTTCGTGCTTACATAGATGAAGAGAGGTCGCGAAAGGGGAGCGTATTCCCCGCCCTTTACAGTTTCCATAGAAGGAGAAACGGCTTTGTTCGTTTTCGGGCTGATCACCGGCACGAGCTTCAGCTTGTCCTTGTTCGACTCATAGTATGCCAGGCCGAAATAACCGATTGAGTTCTTGTCGCCTGCGATGCCGGTTGCGAGGACGTTCGGAGTTGTGCTGAAGGAAGCATCCGGACGGATCTGCTTCTTCTTTCCCAGGACTTCTTCAACAAAGTAGTCATGCGTGCCGTTGTCTTTGGACGGAGAGTAGAGCTTGATCTCTTCTGCCGGCCAGGACGGATCCACATCTTTCCAGGTTTTAGCGGGAGATTCAGACGTGAAGATCTTCTTCAGTTGATCCACAGTCAGTTCTTTTACCCAGGTATTCTGGGGGTTGACCATGATGGCAATCCCGTCATACGCGATCGGCAGTTCGATGTACTCGATCTGCTTTGCGGCGCAGGCTTCGATTTCTTCTTTCTTGATGGGACGAGAAGCATCGGAGATATCCGTTTCGCCGTTGCAGAACTTCTTGAAGCCGCCGCCGGTTCCGGAGATACCTACGGTAACTTTCGCGTTAGCGCCTTTCTGGAATTCTTCAGCTACAGCTTCTGTAATCGGTCCGACGGTGCTCGATCCGTCGACAGCGATGATTTTCTTTTCTTTGCAGGCCGTAAGTGTAAATGCAGCGGCCAGCGGAATTGCAGCGAGCAGGGCTCGTTTCATGTTCATGTGTTCCTCCTGATTTGCCGGACTACCTCCGGATCAGTTGATGCCAATATCCGGGAGAATTGTTACATTTCTATGACGGAGGGGGTACGGCTCCTGGTTTTACCGGGCCCTGGACGGATTAAGGATTGACCTGGCGGGGAGCGCTTCGTTCAGTCCAATCATGCTCCTGGATACGAAACTGAAAGAATTGCGCGAAGAAGTGGCCCTGATGGCCCGACGGGCCGAGGCCATGCTTGAAAAGGCGGTCCTGCTTCTTGAAAAGCCAAGCCCCGAAGGCGCCCAGGAAGTGCTCGCGATGGACAGCACGCTGAACGAGCTCGAGATCAAAATGGATGATCTCTGCATGCGGATTCTCGCCCTGCAGGAACCTTACGGAAACGACTTTCGTTTCGTCTTCAGCATGATCAAAACAACGCGCGATCTTGAACGGATCGGCGACGAGTCAAAAACAATTGCGAAATGGTCTCCGCGAATCCAGGGTCCGGCGCCGGCGCAGCTGATCGAGCTCGGAAAGAAAGCGAAAGAAACGCTGAACGCCGCAATTCACTGCCTCCTGAACAGCGACGTATCGCTCGCCGGAACGGTGATGGATCTGGAGCTGACCACCGACGAAATCGAAGACGAAATCATAAACGGCAGCCCCGGAATCCCGGTGGCCTTCATTGCAAAAGCGCTCGAACGAATCGGGGATTTGTCAGCGAACATCGCAGAGAATGTCGTGTTCTCCGTAAAGGCCGAAGAGATCCGGCACAAGGCGTAGCCGTTTCGTAATACAATCGAAACGCATGGCTGCGATCCTGTGGCATGCGATTTCTCACGGCGATCCAGGCTTTCTTCCTGGCACTCATCTGTCTCGCGGCCGCTTCGTGCAGACAAAATGAGCCGCGACTCATCGTAGTCATCTCAATCGATCAGTTTCGCGCAGAGTATCTCGAAAGGTTCAAGGATCTTTATCTCGACGCGTCCAACTTCGGCGCCCCCGGCGGATTCCGTTACCTGATGGAGAAAGGCGCCTACTTTCGAAACGCGCATCACGACCACTTTCCTCTATACACCGCCCCGGGACATTCTGTTCTTTTGACGGGCGCGCCACCGTACAAAACAGGAATCATCGGCAATGATTGGTATGACAGACGCCTTGGCCGCCGCAAGTACTGCGTCGAGGACTGCGCCTTTAAACTGGTCGGCGTGGCTGCGCAGAGCTGCAATCCGGACGGACCCTTTTTCAAACCGGGCATCTCCGCCAAATCCCTTCACGCGTCAACGTTAGGCGATCAGATGAAACTTGCCACAGGCGCCCGCGCAAAGGTGTGGGGACTCGCTTTAAAGGATCGTGCTTCGGTCCTTATGGCCGGGCACGCTCCCGACGGGGCGATCTGGTTCGATGAAGACGCAGGTGCCTGGATCTCAAGCACGGCGTATTTTCCGGATGGCAGACTGCCGGCATGGCTCTCGTCTTACAACGCCCAGAAAATCCCCGACAAATACCTGAACGCAAAATGGGAGCTCTCTGTGCCGCCCGAAGCGCTCTGGAGGCTGTGGAAGAGTCCGTTTGATCACGCAAACAGCAGGGCAAAACTTGGAACGCGATTTCCGCATTATCTGACTGCCTCTCAGACAGAGCCTGACCGAAATTTTTACACTGCGTTCACGATTTCGCCGTTCGGAAACGAGTATGTTTTTCAAACGGCGCAAACCCTGATTGAGAATGAACATCTTGGAGAAGACCGCATAACGGATCTCCTGACGATCAGCCTTTCGAGCAATGATCATGCGGGACATCAGTACGGCCCGGACAGCCCGGAAGTTCTTGATGTGGCCGTCCGCACAGACAGACTCCTTTCGGAGTTCTTAAAGTTCCTCGACCGTAAGATTGGTCTCGACCGTGTCATCGTAGTTTTGTCGGGAGACCACGGCGTTCTCAGCAACTCGCGTCTGCTTTCCGAGTTCGGCTTTCCGGCAGGGCATTACGATGAGAAAGCAATCTGCGAATCGGCGCTTCGCGCGCTGCACGATGCGTTCGGACCCGGCGACTGGATCTATGGAGGCATGCCCTCAGGCCCGGTAAGGTCCGCACACCACAGCGGATGCGTGGAAGATTCGATCTTTCTGAACCGCGAGCTGCTCGCGAAGCGATCCATCCCTCTCGAGCGCGCACAGGAAGTCGCGGCAAAGGCTGCGGCGGGATCGCCTGGAATTTATGCGGCTTTCACAGGCACCCAGATTCTCTCGAACCGGCTGCCGCAGAATGATATTTCCACGCGACTCATGAGAAGCTATTACCCTTCGCTGAGCCCCGACGTAATCTATCTGCCGGAAGCCTTCTGGAGCTCCGCGGACTACATGCTCGGCGCAACGCACGGCACGCCTTACAGCTATGATACGCATGTCCCGATTCTCATTGCTGGAACAGGCATTCCGCCGCGCGAATATTCGGAGCGTGTCTCGACCCTCGACATTGCCCCAACGCTGGCAAATCTGCTGCGCATCCTTGCGCCCTCGGGTTCGGAGGGACGCGTACTCCCGATCCGCTGATCCTCAGTCTCAAGTTACGCCTTCGGCTTATGTCTTCACGCGCCTGACACGAAGCGGTAACGGGGATTCGTCTAAATGATCCCATGAACGCAGCCATAGCGGTAACAGAAGAACGACGCAAATCACCCAGGCCGGTTTTTTCCGCCTACGAGGTCGGCAAGATTGCAATACACGCCCGGGAGCTTTCGCGCCTGACGGGATCGGACTTTGTTTCGGACTCCACTCCCGTCGTCGAGCTGTATGACCTGCTGAGCGCCCATCCGTCGATCGACTTTGTGCCGCTTACCTCCTGGACGGGAGAAATCAGCGGTTATATCCGCCGCCAGATGTTCTTCGCGCAGCTCAGCCAGACTCGATTTTCGCGCGAGCTGCTTCTTCGCCAGGACGTGCGCGCAAACAGCGTCATGGAACGACGCGTCGTATGTCTGGACGCGAAGATGTATCTCTCGGAAGCGTCCGAGCATCTGATGGCGCGCGATGAAGAGATCCGATTTGATCCCTTCGTGATTTTACACGACGGACAGTTCTACGGGACCGCAACCGTGCAGCGGGTGCTCGAAGGGATCAATCATTTCCTGAAACTCGATCTGGAAGCATGCGCGCGAATGCAGGAACAGGTCACGCACCCCCTGCCGCGCGCGGTCGAGAACTCGTGCGACTGGCATCGGATTATTATGCCTCTGATCGCACCGGGCGGCGATTATGTCGAAACCATTGAAATCAATGAACGTTATTCGCTCGCCATGCTGTTTGATGTCTGCGGCAAAGGACTGAAGGCTGCGTCTATGGTGAACACGCTTGCCTCCATACTCAAGACTCTCGTGTTCAAAATGGATGCGGAAGGCAGCGACCTTCCGCGCATTCTGCTCGGGCTGCATCAACTCAATCAGCTGCTCTCCGCCCTCACCTGCCAGGAAATGTACGCTACGGGGGTGGTCCTGATTCTCGACAAAGAGCAGAACGTGCTGAGCCTTCTCGACTACGGACACGGCTATGTATGGCTGAAACGGGGCTCGAGCGTGCACCTCTTGAGCGCGCACCTCCAGCAGGGGATGGCTGTGCCGTTCATTGGAATTCATGAGGACTTGCATCTGCCAGCAGGCCACTTTCGCCTGCTTCCGGGCGACCTGATCTTCGCATGCTCCGACGGAATCATTGAACAGAAGAACGCTCAGAAAGAAGAATACGGACCTGCCCGCATCAAAGCGCTTCTTCGGAGACTTGCCCCGTCCACCCCGGCACAGGTCAATGGAGCGGTCCTTGAGGATTTCGACCGGCACATCGCAGGGGGACGCCGCTCTGACGACCTTTCCATGCTTTCAATTCGCATCTAATGAAAGGAGATACAATATGGAGATCAAACATCAGATTCAAAACGACGCCGACATAGTTCAATTGCGCGGCGAACTTGATATGTTCAACGCGCCGGATCTCGGCGCCTTCCTGCGCCGCCGAATCGAATCGGGAACACGCACCGTTTTTCTTGAACTCGGAGACGTCACCTACGTGGATTCAAGCGGGCTTGGCGTGCTCATCAGCGCCGCCACCAGACTTGTGAAATCATCGGGCCAGCTCTTTCTCCTCGCGCCGTCCGCGCAGGTGCGGAGACTGCTTGAGCTCACGCGGCTGACGGCCTTTTTCCGGATCTTGAATTCAAAAGACGAGATCCTTCGCGCGGTTTGACCGCGCGGGATATGGAGATTAGTGCTTGATGTCCCATTCATGGGCGTCAAATGGCTCTATGGCCGAAGAGCTTGCGAAGAAAGACGAAGCGCAGAAGAAACCGGAAAAATCGCCGGAAAAGAAGCGCGCTCCGCGGCTGAAACTCAAGCTCCGCAATCTGACCCTGGCCGATTTCGAGGACGTACGCGAGATCATGAACCAGGTTTATGCCGATTTTGGCGGCACGTGGACCCGCGAGGAATTCGAAGAGCAGGTTCGCCGTTTTCCGGAAGGGCAGATCTGCATCGAGAACAAAGGCAAGGTCGTCGCATGCGCGCTGAGCGTGATCGTGGACTACTCAAAATACGGCGACAACCACAACTACAACCAGATCACAGGGAACGGCAAGCTGACCACGCATGATCCGCGCGGAGGGACTCTCTACGCCGTCGATGTTTTTGTTCATCCGCAGTTTCAGGGCCTTCGCCTCGGCCGGCGTCTGTACGATGCCCGAAAAGAACTCTGCAGGAAGCTCAACCTTCGCAGAATCATCGCCGGCGGATGGATTCCTGGATACAAACAGCATATTGAAAAGATGACCCCGCAGCAGTACATCGAACTCGTTAAGGCGAAAGAAATGTACGACCACGTCTTGAGCTTTCAACTCGCCAACGACTTTCATGTGCGCAAGGTCATGCTGAACTACTTCCCCGAAAACAAGGGAGGCTACAACTCTGTTGCGACTCTCCTCGAATGGATCAACATCGACTACGAAGAACCGGGACAGAGTCCCGCATTGTTCGCGCAGAAATCGGTCGTACGGGTCGGCGTAGTTCAGTGGCAGATGCGAAAGGTGGACTCGGTTCAGGAGTTGATCCAGAACGTGGAGTTCTTCGTAGATGCGGTGAGCGGATACAAGGCGGATTTCGTCGTATTTCCGGAGTTTTTCAACGCAGCCCTGATGGCGCCATTCAACAAGATGATGCCCGGTGATGCCATGCGCCATCTTTCCACGTTCACGGAGCAGATCCGGACCGAAATGCAGCAAATGGCAGTGTCGTATAACGTGAATATCATTGCCGGAAGTATGCCCGAATACCGGAACCAGGAACTCTACAACGTCAGCTATCTTCTGCGACGGGACGGCACATACGACGAACAATACAAGATTCACATCACGCCGGACGAAACCAACTACTGGGGCGTCAAAGGCGGAAACCGCATTCAAGTATTCGACACGGATGTTGGGAGGATCGGGATTCTCATCTGCTACGACGTTGAGTTTCCGGAACTCGCGCGGATGCTGGCCGAACAGGGAATGGAGATGCTCTTTGTTCCGTTTTCTACGGACACAAAAAACGCCTACCTTCGCGTGCGCCACTGTGCGCATGCGCGCGCCATTGAGAACGAATGCTATGTTGTGATTTCGGGAAATGTGGGTAATCTGCCGAACGTGGAGAACATGGACATTCAGTATGCGCAGTCCGGCGTGTTCACCCCGTCCGATTTTCTTTTTTCGCAGGACGCAGTGGCAGCCGAGGCCGTCCCCAATACGGAATCCACCCTGGTTGTGGACTTGAATCTCGATCTGTTGAAGCAGGTCAGGACGAGCGGGTCTGTGCGAAACCTGGAAAACCGCCGGCACGACCTCTATAAGATTGCCTGGCATCTTCCGGCTGACTCCGCCCCGCCCGAAGATCGTTCTCCGGCTTAGGAATTTTTTTCGCGAGCCGGGCGATTTCGTGATCGCCGGCCGCCGAAAATGCGCATATCTTCGTGCCCAACATTTTCCGAGGGTTCCTATGCTGCTATTTCCGTTTGCTGAATACTGGTGGTTCTACGCCGGTTTTACGCTTCTCGTCCTGCTTTTGCTGGCCCTGGACCTGGGCCTATTCCACAGAGAAGCGCATGAAGTGACGTTCCGTGAGTCGCTTACATGGACGGTTGTCTGGATTTCACTTGCTCTTCTGTTCAATGTCTTCTTTTACCTGTACGCTTCCTGGGACTTCGCGCAGGAGAACCTGCCGAATGCCGGAGCAGAAGCGAAACGGGTCGCCCTGGAATTCTTGAGCGGCTATCTGATAGAGAAGTCTCTCTCCATCGATAACATCTTTGTATTTGTCATCGTGTTCGGATACTTTGCGATCCCTGCAAAATATCAGCACCGGGTCTTGTTTTTTGGCATCATAGGCGCTCTGATTTTCCGGGCCATCTTCATCGCCCTGGGGTCAGCGCTCATGCAGTACCAGTGGGTCGTCTATGTATTCGGCGCCTTCCTGATCTTTACGGGACTGAAGATGGCTGTTTCGCAGGAAAAGCAAATGGACCCGGCGCAGAACATTGTACTGCGGCTGTTCCGCAAAATGATGCCCGTAACCCATGAGCTGCACGGCCAGAAGTTCTTTGTGAAGCTGGACGGAATCCGATATGCAACCCCGCTCTTTCTTGCGCTCGTCTTCGTTGAAATGTCCGACATCATCTTCGCCGTCGACAGCGTCCCGGCCATTTTCGCCCTGACCCGCGAACCTCTGATTGTATTTACCTCGAACGTTTTTGCAATCCTCGGTCTCCGGTCGCTGTTCTTCCTGCTCGCCGGTTCGGTGGACAAGTTCCACCTCCTGAAATACGGCCTCGCGATTGTTCTGGTGTTCGTAGGATTGAAGATGGTATGGCTGAACGAAGCGTTTGGCGGAAAGTTTCCGGTTTCCTGGTCGCTGGCCATCATCGGCGGAACAATCGGCCTGTTTATGGGACTCTCCATTCTCTTTCCGAAGAAAACGGAGAGCGCATAACGTTCAGTCGTTGATCAATACAGGCGAAGCCATTCGCACGTTCAACGGTCCCATGTCCTGCCGGCGCAGACGGATGTGAGCATCCAGATAGCGCCGGTCGGCTGTTTGAATGCCGGAGTCCCGGTCATAGTAGTAGCGGATGAATCGAACAGCCCATTCGCCGGCGCCTGTGTCGACGTATACCACGCCGGGCGCGGCCGCGGCGCGCAGTGCTGCCGTGAAGTCCGCTTCGTATTTACGCACGGTCGTCATCGCATTTGGACCGTGCCTGGAAACGCTCAAAAACCAGGTACCGTCAATCCGGTCCGAAATGCCCGAGGAATCCATCAGATGGGATATTCCGGTCTTCGTCCTCGAGTAGGTTCCGACCGCAATCTCCTCCATGCGCGCCGTGCGTTCGTCCCAGGAGCGGTCCTCCGGGTCAACGCTTTCAATGCGTTTCGGGAGCGGCATGTATACTTTGAAGCCGTCGTCGAAGCTGCGGTCCATGCTCACAGCGGGCCGCGCCAGCTGCTCCAGGTCCGCAACGACGAAGATCCGGTCGCCGGGCTCGGCGTAGACAGGGGCCAGCAAAAATCCAGGACTCAGATACAGGTACGAAGAGCGATTGATCGGCGCGTAGACCATCGAGCGGAAGATGCGCGAAAGCTCGTGATCGTCTCCGCGGCTGCGCGCATGCACGGACCGCGCGATTCGCGTCCGCAGCTCGCGCGCGCTCCTGTCCCATATGTCATGCTCGATGGCATCTCTTCGCAGACGAATTCTGTGAATTTTGTTCTCGGATTCAATGACGGCCGTAAGAGTCTGCCCGGCGGGCAGAGCCGCCTGCAAGGCCGCGGCGAAGGGCTGGAAGCGCGAACGTCTGTCCCGCGATTCGAGCGCGTTGATTTCGAGCGCGAGAAGATAATTGCCCGAAGCAAGCGCCTTTGCCTTGTAAGCGCGAAGAGCCGCGAGACCGAGGTCCGGATTCAGAGAATGCGCAAATGCCTCCATTTGCGCCCCGTTGGCGGCCGGCGGGAGCGGGACGGCACCGGCAGGTGCCTTCCGAAGAGCAAAGAACGACAGTCCATACTGCAGCGCAGCCAGCCTGCTCGTTCTCTCCGGATCCGGTATCGCCGATTTCGACATCTCTTCGGCAGCGGCGACAAACCTTTCTGCGATTTCTGTGTCTCCGAATGCCATATAACGTCCCGCAGCGGCAAGCGCCATGTATACGGCTCTCTCAGGAGATCTTTTTACTTCTTCGTCCATGGCCTCGCGGATCAGGCGGGCCGAGAGATAGCCAGGGTCGGTGTCGGACGCCTCCAGATATATCTGGACGAGCAGTGAGCGCATAACGTCTGACAGAACGGTCGAATGAAGATCCTCATGAACCTCAGCGGCAGAAATGATCTCGCCGCGAAGAAGACGCCCGCGATAGGCGCCGAGCACTCGAAGGCCCGGTTCGCTGCTGTCGAAAATATCATCCAGACTGTCGTCCGGC
>CAZUJO010000040.1:0-3759 GCA_964619995.1 uncultured Leptospiraceae bacterium | reverse complement strand
GATTCGTTCGCTGAACGAAATCATGCGAAGCACCTGGCGGCGGTCGGGAAGATCGGCTGCGCGGGCAATTTGAAGGGCTTCTGTATGGAAGCCGCGGCGCAGCATGAGTTCGATGGCAGAGGATGCTACTTCCGACCGCGCAAGGCGCGGCAGCAGACGGCGGAATTCCTGCGGGAAACTGCCCCCGGCGAAGTGTTCGGCTGCCTCGTCGGCTTCTAGATTTCGGAGAAAAACAACGAGCCTGATTTGCTCATCTATCTCGGATTTATCTGCGGGAAACTCTTCGGCCCAGGATCGAGCCCCTGCCTCTGCTTCCTGGAAGCGGCCCTTGCGGAAACAGGCCTTCACAAACTCAGCATGAACGCGGGAGCGAAGAGCCGGAAGCAGCACGGCGGACGGGCCTTTCTTCATCAGCATTGACACAAAAACTTCATCCGCGCGCGCAGGATCGACCATCATCATAGCGGACGCAGACTGCAGGCGCGATGACAGCGCTGTCTCTGTTTCGCCGAGCGCTGCCGAGAGCGAAGCTGCAAGACGGAAGGCTTCCGCGGCCTCCGCAAAGTTTCGCGCGATCATAAAGTCACGCGCGGAATCCTGGGCTGCCCGCCGCTGAGCGCGAATCGCTCCTGCGGCCTGGTCTGCGCGAAAGCCCTCGGATCCCATGACCCGGTATCCGGGCGTTGCAATTCTGCCCTGTCCGGGAAGCGGAGGAGGAGCCTGCGCGGGACGAAACACCAGAGAACTGGCGCCGCCGGCGCGGAACATCTCGTATGCAAACCGCGCTTTGTCGAACGTGCCGAGCGCTTTCTCGTAATCGCCGACTGCCATGCTGATATTGCGCGGGCGGCTGAGGTAGTTGCGGGCGTCGAATCGGCCTTTTTCGCGCGCAAAGAAATCGTCCGCGAAGTCGCGGTCGAGAATCAGAATATCCGAGCCGTCGAATCTGCTGCCGACGTCGGCGGTGTTGAACTGCTTCAACTCCGGACGCACCTCCGACAGAACAATTCCGGGATCGCTCAGACGCGTCACGAATACGGGGGGAGGAAGATCGGAACGAGCGCTGCGCACAATGCTTTCGATGCTTCGTCCCCACATAACGCGGTCTGAAACCACGAAAAGGGCGCTCGGCGCGATCCGTGGCAGCTTCTTGAGCACGCTGGCAAGCGCGGAATCGGGATCTCCGTCTTCGCGGTAGCAGGTGAACCCGGGCAGGAAAGCAAAAACGGAAAGAGTCCTGCCGCGATAGAATAGCCGGATCATCCACTGGCCCCTCTGCAGGGAAGGCTGCGAAACAGGTTCAGCGAGGAATGCAGAATGCAGAGGCAGTGTAACCGCCAGCGCGAGCCTCGCGCCCGTCAGCGAATTTAGCGCGCGGATCTTCTCTTCGCGCGCCTGTCTGTAATCCTTTCTTGAGAATCGCACAGACTGCTCGTAGAGAACTGCGGCCTTCGCGCCTTTGAACGCGGAAATGTATCTTTCGTAGGCCTCGCTTTCGACGGGCTTCTCGAAACTCATCGGGTACTTTAGATACGCGTCCTGGAGAGAGTAAACCCAGGATTTCTCAAGCAGCTCGTTGGCGGATGCCGGGTCGCCGTTGGCCGCAAAGAACTCCGCGGCTTCTTCGAAAAATTCCTGCTGTCCGGGCAGACCCTGGCGGATTGCAGGATTCTGGCTGAGAAGATTGGCCGCATGAAGATACTGCTCGCGGGCAAGATCGGCGTCTGCTTTTCTTCCGCGCTCCGCAAAGCTCATCGCGGCAGCGCTCGCGAGCATTCTGCGCGCAAACCACTCTTCGCCGTCGAGAGAGAACTCTTCAATATCTTCGGCCAGTTTCGAGAGCAGAGCCATCGATGCTTCTACGCGCCCGAGACGCGCGAGGAGAACGGCGCGGTTCAAGCGAATGCGAAAATATGAGGGCGAAGACGGTTCTTCCTGCTGCCCCGAGATTACGCGGTCATAGAGCTCCAGGGCTTTTTTGTAATCTTCCCTGGCGGACTCGATGTCAGCGGGGGTCGCAGCGGAACGATCTTTTGAAGCTCCCGCGTAGTAGCGCAGGTTTGCCTCAACGATTACGAAATCCTGAAGACGCCGCGTCAGCTGTGATTCAAGGATCCGGTCGTCTACCTTCGGATCATATTCAAACGATGGATCTTCCGACTGCTTCTGCGCAATGTATTCTTCGCGGGCCTTGTCGCGGTACACGGCCCGGAATTTGTCGAGATCCTCGGCTGCCTTTTCCACAAGCGGACCTGCGTCGGTTCCCGCCTCAAACATGGCGAACATCGCATTGTATCGGTTTATATAGTTTCTGCGAGCCTGGTCCAGAAATCCGTTTGATCTCGCTTCCTCGGCCGCGTCGCCGAAGAGCTTCTGCGCCTCTTCGTAGTGGCCGGAAAGATATTCCTCGTAGGCCAGTTGATTGTCCGCTGTCACGAGGCCGATGCGCCCGAGACGAACATCGCCGTCCTTTCCGTCGAAGATGGATTTTCGTTCTTTCAGAAGTTCAATCGCCGCGCTGCGGTCCCCCGCGAGAATTCGGTTCTCAAGCAGGATCCCGAGAGACAGCTCATACTGGCGAAGCGTGGAAAGCCCGTATGGATTGCGTCCTTCCCCGATGACTGAGAAATCCTCTCCGTACGGAAGCAGGCAGCCCAGGAGACGCCCGCCAATAGACTGCGGTTGAAAGCGCCCGTCATCGCGTGAGAGCCCCAGTTCTTTCGTAATCCTGCCCGACTCGCCTGCGTGCGCGTCCGACACTTCGATCCGGCTCTGGTTCTGCCGCGCGAGGGCCAGGAAATTCAGCACACCGGCGCGAAGATCCTGCACCGGTTCCTGCATCCTTCGGATCTGTGAGTCCGCCGCTTCATACGCATGCGCCGCCTCGCCAAACCTGCCGGATTCGTAGAGAGAAAGACCATACAGAGCGCCGATCATGGCAACCCTGAGGCGCGCAGCATCGAGCCGCTTCTGGCCGTCTTCGAGACGAACGCGCAGATTATCAACGTTATCTGTCTTCTCCGCCATGTCCGTTATGCGGAATCCGATACTCTCTACGAGCTCTTCCGCAGGCGAAAGATCCGACTCAGTATACAGATCCAGGGCCTTCTTCAGATCTCGGGAAGCGCTCGCCGTCTGCCCTTCATAGTAGTAAGCCCTGCCCCGGTTGAAATAGAACAGACCCGTTCGCACTGGATCTGCGCTCGCCGCGGTGGACTTGCGCTCGTCTTCGCTACGGTTGTAATGTTCGATCGCCTTCTTGAAATTCAGAAGCTGAAAGTAGTTGTTTGCGAGGTTCAGATTCAAGTCGGCCAGAGCCGGATTTGCGGGATTCACGTAACCGATCAGCTGGATGGCCTGCCGATAGAGCTCCACGTTTGATTCATAAAGCCGGTCAGGAAAGTAGGCGCGATAGATCGATATGTAGTACTGACCGTCAGTTGCCCTGGCCGGGCGGGTTCGCGTCACGAAGTTCACGATACGAGTCGGCCAGGTCTCTGCTGTCACAATGTTTCGCCCGCGCCGGTCGTCGATGTACTGGTAGAGCCAGCCCAGCTGGAGATACGCGTCCGCGTTTTCCGGATCCACATAAAGGATGTACTGCAGAGAGTATTCCGCCGTCTTCAGATCGCGAAGAATATCCTGCTTCTTGTCGCGCTGTAAATCTTCAGGAACGGTTACGCCCTGAGCCGCAATTCGGTCGTAAAAGGCCTCGCGCTCCACGGACTTTTGAATGAGTGCGTAGGCATACCCGTACAC
>CAZUJO010000039.1:0-15421 GCA_964619995.1 uncultured Leptospiraceae bacterium | reverse complement strand
CCGACTACGCTGCTCGCGTCCGTCGACTCAAGCGTCGGCGGAAAAGTAGCTGTAAATGCCGATTCCGGCAAGAACATGATCGGGGCCTTCTACCATCCGGCTCTTGTGTACTGCAACGTTTCGAGTTTTTCCACTCTGCCGGACCCGGAGTGGGCCTGCGGATTTGCTGAAATCGTAAAGCATTCTTTCATGGAGGCGACCGGACGCGATTTCGCCTATCTGGAAGAGCATGCGGTCCGCGTGCGCGAGCCGGAAATTTTGAGTTCTGTAATTGCAGATAACGTCCGGTTCAAAGCAAGCGTTGTTTCTCAGGATGAAAAAGAGTCCGGCCTTCGCGCGATCCTGAATCTCGGCCACACTACCGCGCATGCCCTTGAGTCCATCACTGAGTACAAACGCTTTTCGCACGGCCAGGCCGTTTCGCGCGGCCTGGTGACTGCGCTTCTTCTTTCGCGCAAAACGGGACTCACTGAGTCAGACCGGGAGCGTATGTTCTCTTTGATGCAGAAGCTGCAGCTGCCGATGGACACAGCGGGATTTGATGCGCCGCAGCTCTTTGAACACATGAAATTCGACAAGAAGAGCGAGGGCGGTGAGATCCGCTTCGTGCTTCTCGAAGGTCCGGGCCGGCCCGTGTTCGGGATACCGATGACCCGCGATGAGTTCGCCCAGGCATGGGCCGAGCAGAAAAAAAGGTTCGGCTGATGGCAAGCGCTCGCGACACGGTGGCTTCTCTGATCCTCGAGGGCCGGTTTGGCGAGGCCTTTCGCATCTGCGAATCGGTGGTTCGCCGCCAGTCCGGCGATGAAAAAGACTCGAAAGCAGGGCGCGGACGCTCGGCGAAGAAGGATTCGCAGCGTGATGATTTCTTCCTCCTGGCGGGATCTGTATGTCTCCTTGGACTCGGTCATGTGCGTCAGGCGGAAGACTGGACGGCCGAAGCAGAAACTACAAACCCCGCATTCTACTATGTGGAAGCCCTGATTCATCTGCACGCGGGACGGACCCATGAGGCCCTCCTGTGCTACACGCGCCTGATCGACGAAGATCCCTCCGACACATTTGCAGACCGCCTCATTGAGAAGCTCCGCGCAGAGCCGGACGACGTCATCGCAGATGTGGCAGAAACGCCCGTGGGACGTTATCTGCCATTGAAGCAGTGGTTCTCGGAAGACGGCAGCATACGTTTTGAGCCGGAGCCTGCAGTCCGCGTCTCACTGCTGGACCGGCTCCGATCGATTTCTCCGGGCCGCAGAACCCTGAAAATCGCAGGGGCCGTCCTCGCCGGCGTCGCGATTGCAGTGACGGCCGCCGTTCTGTATGTGAAATTTCGCAATCCAGCCGCGGATCTCGCCGAATCGCTTCCCGATGCGCCCGCCCAGGGAACCATCATTCCTCTTTCCGAATTGAAGAAGGGGGAAGTGCGTTACACGTTCGAGTCGCGCAAAGAAGTCATCGATCAGTATGATCTCGCGCGCAAAAAAGTAATCGAAGGCAAGGTCAATGAGGCGCGCGTTCTTTTGAATGAGATCGACCTGTCGAATGCAGGCTTCGAGCTAAAAGAGCGCGCCCTGCTGCTCAAGCAAATGATCCCCTATATCGATCCTTCTCGCTTCATTGATAATGTCGAAATTCAGACCGTGATCCAGGATCCGGATCTGTATCAGGGAGTGCAGGTTCTCTGGCCGGGCGAGGTCGAGGAAGGCGGCGCAAGCCTGCGCACGGCCGGGGGGCGTGTTCGTCTCACCGGGAAAACAGGAGCGACGGGAACCGTCCGAATCAGCGGCTTCTTCCAGCGTCTGGAAGAGGAACCGATCGTAGAAGTGCGCGAAATTCTGCGGTGAATTTTTCTTGCACGGCTTCCGCCTGGAGGCTATATTTGCAGTAGATGGAGAGCTCGGGAAAAATTGAGGCTGTAGCACAGCCCGTAAACCCGTTCCACAGGCCTGCAGAGCCGGGTCCTGCCGCCCAGTTGTTTACACGGCAGGAGATGCACCGCTACCTGGACCGCATGAATCCCATCGAAGTCCCGGGAGAGGACAGGGGCAAGCAGCTCGACCTTCAGGCCTGACGTGAATCGATCCGAATTTGGAAACGAGTTTGTCTGGGGCACAGCCACGGCAGCCTATCAGATTGAAGGAGCCTGGCAGGAAGACGGCAAGGGCGAGTCCGTGTGGGACCGCTTCAGCCATACCCGCGGCAAAGTCGAGCGCGGCGAATCCGGCGACACCGCATGCGATCACTATCATCGCTTTGAATCGGATCTTGACCTCCTGAAATCATTAAATATTACAAACTATCGCTTCTCAATTGCCTGGGCCCGGATTTTCCCCGAGGGGCGCGGCCGCGTCGAACAGCGCGGCGTGGATTTCTACAAAAGGCTTCTGGCGGCATGCGCTGCCCGCGGCATTACACCCTGGGTTACGCTCTACCACTGGGATCTGCCGCAGGCGCTTGAAGACCGCGGAGGGTGGCCCTCGCGCGATACGTTAGACGCTTTTCTCGAGTACGTGGACTTTTGCACCCGCACATTTTCCGAAGTAAAGAACTGGATGATCCTCAACGAGCCCATGGTTTTCACCGGCGCGGGTTATCTCATAGGGGTGCATGCCCCCGGGCGCCGTTCGCCGTCGAAGTTTTTTGCTTCGGTACATCACGCGGCTCTTGCACAGGCCGAGGGAGGGCGGATTGCCCGAACGAATTGTCCCGGCGCTCAGATCGGCAGCACATACTCCATGACTCATGCGGAAGCCTGGTCGTTTGCGCCCCGCCATCAGGCAGCGCGCGATCGTTTTGACGCAGTGATCAACCGTCTGTTTCTCGATCCGGCCTGCGGACGCGGCTATCCCTGGGATACGGTTCCGTCTCTCAAGAAAATCCAGAAACACATGAAGTCGGGCGATGACGCAAAACTGAAATGCGACTTCGACTTTGTAGGAATTCAGAACTACACGCGCGACGTTGTGAAACGGTCCATGCTCCTGCCCTATGTCTGGGCGAAGCCAGTGTCCGCGAAGAAGCGGCGCGTTCCTGAAACCGAGATGGGCTGGGAAGTTTATCCGCAGGGCATCTACGAACTCCTGCGTAAGTTCGGGTCTTACCCGGAAATCAAGAAGATCTATGTGACAGACACCGGCGCGGCGTGCCCGGACCAGGTCGCGGCAGGCCGCGTCCACGATGACACGCGGACTGCATGCCTGCGCGCCTACATCGGCGAGGTTCTGCGCGCGAAGCGCGACGGCTCTCCCGTGGCCGGCTACTTCGTCTGGAGCTTTCTGGATAACTTTGAATGGGCGTTCGGATACCGGCCAAGATTCGGTCTCGTTCACGTTGACTACAAAACGCAGGAGCGTACGGCGAAGGACTCGGCCTATTTCTATCGCGATCTGATTCAGGGCAAAGACGTTTAGGTTTGCCGGGCTACTGAATCCCGAGTTCCTTGAGACGATAGTAGAAAGTCGCGCGTTTCACTCCGAGAAGTTTTGCGGCTTCCTGTTTGTTGCCCGCGCATTTCTGAATCGCTGCGATCATCACCTGACGCGTATAATCCCGGACCATATCATCGAGCTGGCGGAAGTCCATGTTCGGATCGTAGGTTTGAACGGCATCCTTTATCGCAGGCGCTGCGCTCGGGCTCAGATGCGCGGGAATGTCTTCTGTGCGAATCGTGTCGGAACTGCAGTTTACGAGAGTCTGGATGATACAGTTCTCGAGCTCGCGGATGTTGCCGGGCCAGTCGTAAAAGGCAAGGGCGCTCATGGCAGCTTTCTCGATTCTCGTTACGGGCACCTGAAGCTCTTCGGCATATTTGCGGATGAAGAAATTCGCAAGCACCGGGATGTCTTCCCGCCGGTCCCGGAGAGGGGGCAGCTTGATTTGAAACACGCTGATTCGATAGTATAGATCTTCACGAAAGGTTCCGTTTTTCTGCATGACCTGCAGGTCGCGGTTCGTTGCGAAAACAAAACGGCATTTCGCTTCCAGGGTTTTCTTGCCGCCCACGCGTTCGTACTTTCGTTCCTGGATCAAGCGCAGAAGCTTTGGCTGCAGATCAAGGGGCATCTCGCCGATTTCGTCGAAAAACAGCGTGCCGCCCGCGGCCAGCTCGATCTTCCCTGCGCGGTCGGTCTTTGCGTCCGTGAAGGCGCCGCGCTCATGTCCGAAAATCTCGCTTTCCCAGAGGTTCGCGGGAATCGCTGCGCAGTTCACCGGAATGAACGGCTCTGACGACAGTCCGCCCACTTCGTGAATGGTCTGCGCAATCAATTCCTTGCCGGTTCCTGTTTCGCCGGAGATGAGGACGGGCTGGGGCTTGTCGGCATACTTGCGCACCAGATCATAGACTTCCGCCATCGCATGGCTGATGTAGACGAGCGCTTTCTCTTTCAAGTCGAGCCGCGTCGTTTCCTTCATATCGATGATGACATCAGAAAGCCTGCTGGCCTTCTGTTCGGCGCGCTCCCGCAGGAGGGCAACTTCCTCATACAGCACGGCATTTCGCACGGCCATTGCAATCGAAGGCCGGAACGTATCGACGAGATGGATTTCGGCGTTCGTATACTCGTCTCCTGTGGGCCGCGCCGAGAGCATTGCGTACCCGAAAATTTCGCGTTCGTAGGCAAGGGGCAGGCACAGAAGGAACCCGGATTCCCGCAGCCCGGCAACGGTTTCTTCGAGCGCCCTTGCGACCGAGGAGACTGTGGTGCTTCCCGCAGGCATCTCGTCGAAAAGAGGGCGGTTGAGATGAACGATCCGATTCACCTGATCGAATAACGGGTCCGGGAGCTTGATCAGCATGTGCAGGTATTGATCATCCGGGATCTTTCTCTGAAAATCAGGCTCAACCGCGCCGATTGTCTGGATGTGTGATTTCTGCGAACGGTCGGATATTACGATGAAACCCTTTTCAAAGGCGAGGATCTTGCGCAGGGTTTCGAGAATATTTTGAAGCAGCCGGGGCAGGGAGTTCCCCTGATACTCAATGGAGTGCATCTGGCTCTTGAGACTGTCCAGCTGACTCAGGTGATTCAGCAGTTCCGTCTGCGCAAGCAGGGCTATGCGTTTGTGGACGAGCATTTCTGTGCGGGACCTGGCCTGCTCCTGCCTGCCTGTCGTGATTCTGTCCCCAAGCGCGATCGAAAGCAGCGCGGCCTCAAGCGCGGACCCGATCTGCACGCCGTACTCTGTGACCCAGTTGCTGGGCACGATGCTGAAAATCTTCAGGGCGTAGATCATTCCTCCGATGAGAAGCGCGGACCATGCGAACATGTAGAAACGGGCAGGACGGTAGCGGCGCCGAATGGCCATGCCTCCGCTTGCCAGAGCAAAAATGATGGCGCCAATGCCGAGTCCTACCGTTGAGAGAATCGCGAAGCGGTAAACATCGAACATCGAAACGATCATGTTTGCGAGGCCCCAGCCCATCATGGCCAGAGCCACGCGGTCCCATTTTCGCGCAACGCGCGGAATCAGCAGGAACGACCGGCAGAATTGAAGGGCCGCAATTACGCCGCCCGAATGAAAAAATACAATCGATCCTCTGCCCGTCCAGATACCCCCGTTTCCGAAGAAGATCCGCGTGAATCCGTTCAGAGAAAGCTGGAAAAACCCGTGAAGCAGGATGAGCGTCACTACGTAGTAGAGGTAGGTTCGGTCCCGGACAAAATAAAATAGAAATAGATTGTAGAGAATCATTACAGCGATGACGCCGTAATACAGTCCGAAGAGAAATTGGCGGATCTCCTGAGATCTTTCAAATGCTTCGTGTGTGTACACACGCACAGGCAGAATCAAGGAATCCTGACTCTCGGCGCGCAGTACGAGACGGATGGTTTCGTTCGCCTGCAGAGCAATGCGGAAGCAGGGCATGCGCGGCGTCCCCGGAATGGTTCTTCCCTGCGTCAGGGTTTCCACCCCGGATTTTCTGATCACATAGAGGTCCACGCGGTCCAGCAGCGGGTAGGAAACTTCAATCAGCGTTTCGGAGGATTCTCTGGCCGCGAGCTCAAAGCGGGCCCAGTGTGCCGATCTCGAATAACCATAGTTAGGTGTTTCGCTTTCGGCTTTCCTCCAGGCAGCGGACTTTTCCACTTCCTGAATGGTTAGTTTCCCGCTTGCATCGTCGAGGACTTCGAGCGCCGGTGAGAATCCGGATTGTGCGCGAAGCGCCGGCGCGAAAAGGAAAGGAAACAGGAGACAGAACAGGAGGGTCGCTTGCCGGAATCGCATCGGAATGCCTGAATTGTCCTGGAATCTGGAATCCAAAAAACTGGAAATGCAAGTCATTTTCGATGCGTCAGCCGTTCTTCGCGTGTTTTTTGTTCCGCGCCGCACAAAGAAAATCTTACTGCACGGGTTAATCCGCGCGATTCTGCGGCAGCCTGCTCTGGCGACGCGCGCGCAGGTGGTGCGTCGCACCGAAGAGTCATCGCTTGATGGCATGGTTCGTGCTATGCAAGGTATGCCACGTGTGTCCCGCGTTCGGGTTTCGCGCGGAGGAAGCGCGCATGCATCTGTTTGAGCAAATGAATTTCCGGCCAATCACCCCGGTCCGGCGGGTGGTTTTTTTGATTGCACGCCGACTGTTCGCTTTTCATCTACGATTCGAACTCTCTATGCTGCGCGGCAAGTTTTGAAATCCGGGCTCTTTGCACGACTCACGTGGCGGCTTGAGTTATTTACGCACCTCGTTCCCGTTCCCGGAGCGATTTACTTTTCCGCCGTCGCGGGCGGGTTTCCCGAATCGGAATTCATGCTCGCGATCAACGTGGGCGCCATCGGCGGGGGCCTGGTCGTATTCCTCGGCGTCGTGTGGCGCTACTTTCGCATCGCTTCGATGGATCGCCGCATGGCTGCGCTCGAAGCCGGATCCCTGGATGATGTGCGGGCCCGGCGTCTGAAGCTTGAGATTCTGCGCTATCCCCGCGATGAAGCGGTCGTCATTGCAATTCGCTGGCTGACCGGCGTGCCGATCGTTCATCTTCTTTATGTTCTGTTCAATGACATTCGCTGGAGCACTCACGCCACCATTCCGTTTGTCTTTCTTCTGACCACGCCGATCTCATGCGTTGTTTATTTGTTCGTGACGGAGAGGCAGATTCGACCCTTGCTCCTGCGTCCAGTTATGGCGGCTGTGAATGTGCCGTCCGAGGCGATACCGCGTGTCAGCTATTTCTGGCGGATTCTCGTGGGCTTTCTTGCAGTCGGCACCATGCCGATTGTGATGCTCGGCTACATATTGTTTGCGTACGTACTCGGGAAGCTTCCCCTCAAGTATCCTTTGCTGCATGTTGCCGCAATCGGCACCATGATGTTCGGAACGATTCTTTACGCGTCGTGGGTCGTTGTGCGCGCAGTCCGGGACGGACTCAATGTAACGCACGGCGTGCTCACGCGCCTCGGTGAGGGCGACCTGAGCGTCGTGAGCGAAAGAACGAGCGCGGATGAGATGGGAGATCTCGACTATCACCTTGGAAGGGTCATCGAGAAACTCAGATCCATGTACGGGGAAATCCGCAGCCTGAATGAGTCGCTCGAGGAACGCGTGCGGGCGCGCACCGAAGAATTGAAACGCACGCTCGATGATGTGCAGGCGCTGAAAGTTCAGCAGGACGGGGATTACTTTCTGACATCGCTGTTGATTGAACCTCTTGCGTCAAATCGGACGAGCGGCTCTACGGTGAGCGTTGAATTCCTCGTGCGCCAGATGAAACATTTCACCTTCCGCAAGTGGTCCAAAGAGATTGGCGGCGATATGTGCATTGCGGACCGCTTTCACCTGAAAGGTCTGCCTCATACCGTGATCCTGAACGCCGATGCCATGGGCAAGTCGATCCAGGGAGCGGGCGGGGCTCTTGTAATGGGTTCTGTGTTTCACGCAATCTTGAGCCGCACCCGCCTCGTCGCCGGCGTGCAGAACCTGACTCCCGAGGCGTGGGTCAAAAGCGCATTCATCGAACTTCAAAAAGTTTTCGAGAGTTTCGGCGGCTCCATGCTTGCGTCGCTTGTGCTCTGTCTGATTGATGAAGACTCAGGGCTGATGTACCACCTGAACGCCGAACACCCGGCGCTGACGATCTATCGCGGCGGCGAAGCGCGCTTCGTTCCTGGGCGCGAAGTCTTCAAGAAAGTAGGCACGAGCGTGGCCCAGGATCTCGGTGTCATCACGGTCGATACTTTCTCGCTGAAGCCGGGGGACGTTCTCATCGCCGGGTCCGACGGCAGGGATGACCTGCACGTTGCGAGCGCAGAAGAAGGCGGTCGAATCATCAACGAGGACATGAACGCGTTTCTCACGTCGGTGGAAGAGGGCGGCGGCGAGCTCGATGGAATCTATCGGTCGCTCGAGCGGCGCGGTTCTTTCATTGATGATATTTCACTCGTGCGCGCCGCATACAAAGAGGACGCAGCCGCTCCTGAACCGGTGAACATGGCTCGCGTGCAGGAAGCGCTTGCGAATCTTCGCGCAAGAGGGGATCTGCGTCAGGCCGCTGCAAAAGCGGAACGTGTGTTGATCGATGATCCGCATCCCGCTCTTTACCGGCAGCTTTTGAAAACCTACATTCGTCTCAAGGAGTACGCTGCCGCATGCGTTCCAGGCCAATGGCTTTGTCTGCATCATCCGCGCGATGCGCAGTCCATTTTCCTTGCGTCGTATGCAATGAAACGGACCGGCGAGTATCAGGCAGCGGCAGAGCAGGGCGAACGTCTTCGCACGCGCGATCCATCGGCTGTCAAAAACCTCGTGAATCTTGCGGACACGTACAGGCTGATGGGCAATCGACAGCGCGCTCACAGAATCACCGACGAGATCCTGGTCCTCGATCCCGGCAGCGTGCACGCAAAGAAACTGAAAGCGCTCCTGTAGGACGCTACATGTTGCGGCGGTAACTTCCGCCCACGCTGTAGAGCGCCTGGCTGATCTGGCCGAGCGAGCAGGTTTTCACGGTATCGAGAAGTTCTTCGAATACGTTTGTGCCCGAGGCCGCGGCAGCCCTGAGGCGCGCCAGCGCGGCCTGTCCCTCTTCGCCTGAAGCGCGCGAAAGGTTCTCCACGCGAGCGATCATTTCTTTCTTCTCAGCGTCCGTGCTTCGAATCAGTTCAACGCGCGTCTCCGCACTGGCTGTCTGGGGGGCAAGGAACGTATTGACGCCGATGATCGGAAGTTCGCCGGAATGCTTGAGAGTCTCATAGTGCAGGGATTCTTCCTGGATCTTGCCGCGCTGATACATGGCTTCCATGGCGCCGGGAACTCCGCCGCGCTCTGTAAGACGGTCAAATTCCCGCAGCACGGCTTCCTCAACGAGATCCGTCAGCTCTTCGATGATGTACGATCCCTGCAGCGGATTCTGGTTCTTGTTAAGCCCCAGCTCCCGGTTGATGATGAGCTGAATCGCCATCGCGCGCCGGACGGAATGTTCCGTCGGCGTGGTAATCGCTTCATCATAGGCGTTCGTATGCAGGCTGTTCGTGTTGTCGTAGAGAGCATAGAGGGCCTGCAGGGTGGTGCGAATGTCGTTGAAGTCGATCTCCATTGCGTGCAGAGACCGCCCGCTCGTTTGTATATGATACTTAAGTTTTTGGGACCGCTCGGATCCGCCGTACAGTCTCTGCATGGCGACGGCCCAGATGCGGCGCGCCGCGCGGCCGATCACGGAATACTCCGCGTCCAGGCCGTTTGAAAAAAAGAAGCTCAAATTCGGCGCGAAATCATCCACCGGAATTCCGCGTTTCCGGTAATATTCGACGTACGTAAAACCGTTCGCCAGAGTGAATGCAAGCTGCGTGATCGGATTGGCGCCTGCTTCCGCAATGTGGTAGCCGGAAATCGAAACAGAATAGAAATTTCTCACGCGATTGCGCGAAAAGAATTCCTGAACGTCTCCCATCATCTTCAGCGCAAACTGCGTGGAGAAAATGCAGGTGTTCTGTGCCTGGTCCTCTTTGAGAATGTCCGCCTGGACGGTTCCCCGGAGGTTTTCGAGAACCGACCGCTTGATGTTTGTGTAGGTTTCAGGATCGATGAGTTTGTCGCCGGGAAGACCGAGCAGAAGGCCCTGGCCATTGTGCCCCGGAGGAAGCCCGCGGTCGTAAACCGGAACGGGCAGGGATTTCGCGGCATAGAAATCTTGAATCTGCTTCTGCGCATCCGCAAGACGACCGGATTCCCGCAGAACTCGCTCGACCTGCTGGTCGATGGCTGCGTTGAAAAAGAAAGCGAGCAGGACCGGGGCAGGCCCGTTGATTGTCATGCTGACGCTCGTTCCCGGGTCCATCAGGTCAAACCCGGAGTAGAGGCGCTTGCAGTCGTCGAGGGTCGGCACGCTGACTCCCGAGTTGCCGATCTTTCCGTAGATATCCGGCCTCTGTCCCGGGTCTTCGCCGTATAACGTTACGGAATCAAATGCCGTGGAAAGGCGCGTGAAGGATTTCTGGGTCCCGCCCGTCAGATAATGGAATCGAGTGTTGGTTCGTTCGGGTCCGCCTTCGCCTGCAAACATGCGGATCGGATCTTCGTCCTGTTTGCGGAACGGAAATACGGAAGCGGTAAACGGAAAGAAGCCGGGAAGATTTTCTCTGTAACGGTAGCGGACGAGATCCGCATGCGATTCAGTCTTCGGCAGCGCCACAAGCGGAAGCGAGAGGCCGGAAAGCGTTTCCGTACGAAGGTTCTGTGTGAGCTCGCGGTCTCTGATTTTGTATGTAAAGCTGTCGGCGGAGTATCGCTCTTTTGTTGCAGGCCAGGCAGCAAGCCAGGCGAGCGTTTCGGGACGCATCTGAGAGCGAAGTTCTTCAATTCTTTGCGAAAGAAGACGCGCCGTATCTGCATGTCCTCCGGTCAGTTCAATAGACCGCAGCAGCGACTGCATATCTGCCGCTTTTTTTGCCTCCGAGTCGCCTTCTGCCAGATATCCGCGCACGGTTTCCGCAATCTCCGAAAGGTATCGCACGCGCTCGGCCGGCAGAATGTCGGTGCTGCCCGCATCTGCGCTCTGCCGGAGGATTTTTTCAAAGCGCCGGCCGGCCTTCTTCTCGATGAGTCCGATCAGGGCGTTGTAGAGCGAAGTCACACCTGATTCCTGGAACCGGGACGCGACGGTGGTAAAGACGGGCATCGAATCCACGGGCGATTCAAAAAGGTTGTGATTTCTCTGGTATTGTTTGCGCACATGAATCAGCGCGTCTTTCGCGCCGGCGCGGTCTCCTTTGTTGAGGGCCACGATGTCGGCAAAATCGAGCATGGCGATTTTCTCGAGCTGCGTGGGTGCGCCGAATTCAGGAGTCATCGCGTACAGATTTACGTCGGCGATGTCCGTGATTTCCGCGTCCGACTGGCCGGAGCCGGATGTTTCCACAATGATCAAGTCAAAATCAAGCCTGCGAAACACAGACAGGATCTCTGTGAGCGCGCTGCTCACAGTGCCGCCGGACTTTCGGGTTGCGAGCGACCGGAAGAAGATGCGTTCCGGGAAGAGTGAGAGCGAATTGATGCGAATCCGGTCGCCGAGGAGCGCGCCGCCAGTCTTTTTGCGCGTGGGGTCTACGGCAAAAACGCAGATGCGCATGCCGGGGTTTGCTTCGAGAAATCGCAGCATGAGCTCATCTGTCAGAGACGATTTGCCCGCGCCGCCCGGGCCTGTAATTCCGAGAACCGGCGTACGCGTTTCCGCAAGCGGCAGATCCGGAGTCGAACCCTCTTCGATCATGGTTGCGAGTCGCCCGAGAAATTCCGGCCTGGCCTGCATCGGGGACCCGTTGAGCCCGAGCTTCGCAGGGGAGAAGTCCGTGCCTTCGAGCATCGACGAAATGATCCCGGTGAGCCCGAGCGTGCGCCCGTCTTCAGGAGAAAAGATCTTTGTTATGCCGGCGTTCTCGAGATCGCGGATTTCTTCCGGAACGATGACGCCTCCGCCTCCGCCGTATACCTTGATGTGATCGGCCCCGCGGCTCCGCAGTAATTCCTTTAAATACTTAAAGTATTCGACGTGTCCGCCCTGGTAGCTGGAGATTGCGATACCCTGAACGTCTTCGGAAAGGGCGGCTTCCACAACATCCTGAACGGAGCGATTGTGGCCCAGATGGATTACTTCCGCGCCGTACGATTGAAGCAGTCTGCGAAAGATGTTGATTGATGCGTCATGCCCGTCGAACAACGAGGCTGCGGTGACGAACCGGATGTGATGCGCGGGAACGTGAATTTCGGGATGGTTGGGTTTTTCTGCTGTCATGGTCTGAAATGGAGGTCCATCAGGACCGGGTCGGGTTTGAGGAAATCGCCGGGCTGATTTGCGCCGTTGAGATCTATGAAATTCTGCTGAATGCCGAGGACTGTATCGCCGCGAAAGCGAATGTCGACCCGGCAAACCCAGCGTCCCGAAATCGAACAGACAAACGGGCCGGATGGATCGCGGTAAAAGAGATTCTTTGTCCCGGGCTCCACGGCAAGAAAGTTTGCAAATTCGCCCGCGGGAGTATGCACGTTAGCCGGCATTGCCGATAGCATGTCGGAGGCGCCAGGAAGGGCAAACAGGAGAAGGCCGAATCCTGATTTCTGCGCTGCTGCATCTTCGAGAATCGAGCGCAGGGTTCTGTCCGGATGGCGCGCCTTCGGATCAAGGATGCCTGTTGCAAACCAGGAAATGCCGGACGGTTTAAGAAGAATGCGGCTTTCGCAGGGAGCCGGGGAGCAGCCGAATACCGGCGCGGGCAGGATCAGCTTCGACTTCTGCAAGAATTCCCTTTCTTCGGGAGGAAAACCCATAACAGAAAACCCTGCGTAATTTACCAGATCCGGCGCAGGCAGGCTCAGAGTCTGAAGCCAGGCGGCGCTGTCTTTTGACCCCGTAAATCTGCCCGTATGAACGGCGACGACGGAGCCGCCCGTGGAGGAATGCTGGTGTTCAATGGCGCGCTTCAGCGCCGCAAATGCGGCGAGTCCGCCCCGGCCTTTTGCATCGACGGCGAAGTCGCCCTTCCAATCCGCGATGGCGAGCACGGTGACAGTGCGTTCCGGCGCCTGCGCTGCGATTGCCGAGAAAGAAAGGAAAAGGAGTGCGAGCCCCCTCATGCATCATGCTGGGGCCGGTACCGACAGAACGCAAGCAACTTTCGCGGTGTTACCGCGGGTCCTTGTTCGCGCAGGATGCTACTTCGTTGTCATTTGTTCAACGCCGTTCCATCCTTCGGGGACTCCTTTCTCCGTATAGATGCGGCATCGTTTTACAAAAATCCCTGAGGCTCGGTCGTCCGGATTCTGTTTGAGAATTTCAATGAATATGGATCGTGCGGATTCAAACTCGCGGGCCAGATAAAGCCTCTGCGCTTCGTCAAAGCGCGCCCGCGTTTTTTCTTTGAGTTCCCGAACCGCATCCGGCTCGCCGTCGAGGACTTCAACGACAATCACTGGATCTTTCTTCCCTTTCACCTGCACACGATCGAGCACGCGGAATGAAAAACGCGAAGGATCTTTAAGAAGGCTCTGCGTGCGGTTTGAGATGATGAGCGACGTGCCGTAAACTTTCGTCAGGCCTTCCATACGCGAGGCGAGGTTCACGTGGTCGCTGATCACGGTGCCTTCCATGCGGTTCTTTTCTCCGATGGTTCCAAGCATGAGATCGCCTGTGTGAATTCCGATTCCGGTTCGCACGATCTGGTATCCCGCCTGGGCCCGCCCGTGATTCCACGATTCAAGCGCCCGCAGCATTCCGATCGACGCGGTGACCGCATCGTCCGGCGCTTCGAAAAGAGCCATAATCGCATCCCCGATGTATTTATCAATGAAGCCGTGGTGCTCTCGGACCACCGGACCCACCTGCTTCAGGTAACTGTTGATAAACTTAAAGTTTTGTTCCGGCGTCATGGCCTCGGAGAGCGATGTGAATGAGCGGATGTCAGAGAACAGCACAGTCATCTCGCGGGCAATGTTGTCGCCGAGACCCACCGACACGATGTTGTCTTTTCCGAGAAGCTTCAGGAATTCCGCAGGAACGTATCTGCTGATGGCCTCGTTGATCTGAACCTGCGCCTGACGCGCGAGTTTTTCCTGCTCGAGGGCTTTTTCAAGGTTTGCGTAGAGTTTTGCATTTTCAAGGGACGTGGCGATCTGCGCGGAAAGAACCTGCAAAGCCTCAAGCCGCGAAGGACTGAAGACGCCCGGCGCGCCATTGTTTTCGAGATAGAGAATGCAGGTCAGTTTTCCCTGCAGAATGACTGGCATGCACAATACGCTTCGGGGCCTGTACTCCTGGATGTACGGATCGCCGTGAAAACGCGAGTCGGCGGCGGCTTCTTCGAGCACGATCGGCGCGCGGGTACGTTCTGCGAGAAGAATGACCGTGTGCGGAAGGAGGTTGTATTCCTCTAGAGGCGTGTTCGCGATTTGATTGACCTGATCTGTAAGCGCGCTGCCGCTTGCGGCCACTACAAGCGCTCCGTCTTTCTCGAGGATGAGATGCGATTTCTGCGCGCCTGCATTCTCCATTACAATGCGAAGCATTTTCTCGATCAAACCGCCGAGCTGGATCTCTCCGGACAGAGACGCAGCCGCTTTCACGATCGTCTGGAAATCAAAACCGCCCGTGCGAACATCTGAGACTGTTTGAACGCCGCGCACGAGTTCGGGATAATGGTTCTCGATCTCTTCGACCTTGGCCGTCATGTCGAGCGAATTGTAGATGGCCCGCGCCTCGCGCACATAGAGAAGGGCAAACTTTCGCTGATTCAGCGATTCAAAATAGTCAGCCGCAAGTTCGTTGGCATGGGCCTCGTCGCGGCGAAAACCCTGCGCGCGGGCCGCGTCGATCGCTTCGTCGTAGAGACGGATGGCTTCGCCGTGGCGGCCGTCGAGTCTCGCCTTCTGCGCGGAGAGCATCAACTCCATGTGCTTGAAGTTGTCAGGATTGTTCTGTGCGTACCTGCGAAGCGCAGCCGAGGAAGCTTCGAGATCATCTGCGAGGCGCTTTCGGTCCGAGCCGCTTGCCGCGCCCATCAGAGCGGAAATGGAAAGGGCGCGGTGCGTATCGAGCGCCGGACGCGAAAGCATGCCGCGCTGCAACTCCCCGTACTCCGCGGCTTTGCGCGCGAAATCAAGGGTTGACTCGTGCTGACCGAAGAGGTTTGCAAGAGCCGCTTTAAACAAGTTCAGGTAGTAAAGCCCGTCCCCGTATTGAGAAGCCTTCCACGATTCGACGGTTTCTTCTTCATGGAATCTCTCGCCAGAAAGACGGGTTCTATTTCGCGAGCCGCCCTGCAGATTGGAAATGTACTGACGCCCCATGGCAACGAGCTGCATGACTGCCTTCTGCCCGGTGCGATAGAGCGGGTTTGCAAAGCGGTCAAAATCTTTGAGCACATCACCGAGCGGACGATGGCCGATCCACAGGCCGCTGGCCGTGAGAAGAAAGATGACGGAAGCAACGTATTC
>CAZUJO010000038.1:0-15549 GCA_964619995.1 uncultured Leptospiraceae bacterium | reverse complement strand
GTTCAAGGCCATCCTTGAGGAAAAGTATGAAGATGCTGCGCGCATTCAGGTGCAGATCCGAAACTTCAACCCGGCAGGATGAAGACAGGCAAGCGCGCGGAAGATCTTTCCTTCGGGCTCGCGCCAGGCCACGCAACCAGAGAAGGAACACAGAAATACTTCCTGGATCTCAAACAGCAGTTCTCTGAATACCGCGATCATTCCTGGTTTCGTTTTCACACGCCTGCACACCTGGCCCTTTCGCGGCTCGGATTCGGATGCTATCGAGTCAGCGCAGGAGAAAGACCGCATGTCGACGCTCTGCGCGAAGCGATCCTTACAGGCGTAAACGTAATCGATACGGCAGCGAACTATTCAGACGGCGCATCCGAACAGCTCGTGGGAGATGTGCTGCGCGAACTTATCGAAGCAAAGCGGATCACGCGCGATCAAATCGTCGTGGTTACGAAGATCGGCTACATACAGGGGAGAAACCTGGCCCTGCTCAAGAGCGCTCCGCCGGCGGAAGTGATTCGCATGCGCGAGGATGCATGGCACTGCATCCATCCTGATTTCATCAAAACGCAGCTGCAGCTTGCGCGATACAGACTCGGGCTTCGCACGGTTGATTTCCTTCTTCTTCACAATCCTGAATACTACCTGATCGACTGCCAGAAGCGCGGAGTGGACGAGGCAGAAGCGCGCGTCGAATACCTCGACCGGCTGCGGCGCGCATTCACGGTAATGGAAGAGCTGGTGAAGCGAGGAATCATTCAGTACTACGGAATATCTTCCAACACGCTTGCTTACCCTGCGTCGAGCTACACGGCCACACGGCTCGACGAGGTGCTTGCAATCGCCGGGCCGAACTTCCAGGCAGTTCAGTTTCCAGGGAACCTGATCGAAAACGATTTCCGCTACAACCGCAGCTCGGGCGGCGGAAGCGTCGCCTCTGTGGCTCAGGAAAAGAATCTCTGGACCATGAGCAACCGCCCGCTCAATGCTGCGGGCCCCCACGGAATGATCCGCCTCGCGCGCCTCGTGGACTCTCCGCCGGATGGAGGAGACTCGGGAATCGCGGAGTTCATGAAGATGCAGGGACGCCTGGCCGAACTTGAGGCCCAGCTTCACGATGTGTTCGGTTCTGCGTTTCAATTTGACCGGACTGCGCCTGCTTTCTCCGACATCATCGAAACGTTCCGCGACCAGTTCACCACAAAGGATCAGCTTCGCTCCGCGATGCCGCGGCTTGCAGATCAGTTCAACGCAACGGTTCGAAGGATTCAGACGGCGATCGACACGCCCGAGCAGCGATTTGCTTTTGATCAGTACCTGAAAGTCGTCAACGCCCTCATCCACCACTGGGAACGGTACGTGGAAATCCTGATGCATCAGAAAATGGAAGCGATCGAACAGCTCCTGGGCGAGCATCCGGCGCTGGCCGGCCGGCCCCTTGCGGTTCAGGCCCTGCTCTACCTCCTGAGCGCCGACGTGCCCGCAACCGTCCTTGTCGGAATGCGGAGAATCCCCTACGTCCGGCAGCTTGTTGCGGCCTTCGGCGAACCGCCGCCCCCCGACCGGGAGATGCTTGCGATGGCGAGCCGGGCCCTCGATTTGATCGAGAAATTTTGATTGCATGCCCGGGTTGCCGGGCGAACAAGAAACATGCTTACGAAACAGCAGGAAGAGGTCGTCGCGCTCTACAATCAAGGCCTGACGCTTTACAAGGCACGCAAGTTCAAAGAAGCCAGGGAGATATTCCTGAAAGGCCTGCAGATCCTGCCGGAAGACGGTCCCTCCAAACTCTACGTGGACCGCTGCGACGCATACATCAAAGACCCGCCCGGCGAAGACTGGGACGGCGTTTACGTGATGAAAACAAAATAAGACGAATCAATTATGCTTAAGAAAAAAGAAGTTCCCGCCCTTACAGAGGGCGGCCCGATTTCCACAGTCCTTGGAAAAGAGACATCGTTCCAGGGCGTGATGGAATTCAAGCGTCCGCTTCAAATCAACGGACATTTTGAAGGCGAACTCATCACAGACGGCGTTCTCGTCGTAGGCGAAGGCGCCACAGTCAAAGCGAACATCCGCGCGGGCATTGTAATTGTCGCGGGCGAAGTCACAGGCAACATCGAAGCCCGGCAGAAACTTGAGATGCTCACTTCCGGCAAGGTCTACGGAAACGTGAAAACAGCGAAGCTGCAGATTGCAGACGGCGTAGTTTTCGACGGCAACTGCGAAATGATCACGGATCACACAGAAGCAAAAGCTTCTCCGTGAATTTCCGCCGTTTTCTTCCAGGACCAGTCCCGCAGATTCAGTTTCACCTTCGGCAGTCTCTTCTTTGAGTCGAGATCTGTGACGCGCGCAAGCGCGTCGGACCAGGCGTGCGGCGCCTCCGCAGGCAGATATTCCGCCTGACGTCCTCCGATTTCATGAAAGCATCCCAGATCGCTTGCAAGGCAGTACTTGCCGCGGGCCATGGCTTCCAGGAGCGGCAGACCAAAGCCTTCGTAGAGAGACGGAAGAACAAAGAAAGCGCACTGCTCATAGAGATCTGAAATCTCCTGATCGCTCAAAGAATCGAGCACGTGCACGAGTCCCGTCCGCTCGAGCCGGCCAAGCCTGTTGTAAAACTCTTCTGACTCCCATCCGCGCCGCCCCGCGAGAATCAGCGGATACGGATTCTTTCTCGATTCCGCATAACGTTCGTAAGCCTCAAGCAGCATGCCGTAATTCTTTCGCGGCTCGAGGGTAGAAACACTGAGGATGTAGCGGCCCTTTACGGGCGGCTTGAAAGATCCTCGCGGGGGAATCGGATCCACGCCCAGGAGAGCAACGCCGGTCTTTTCCTCCGGCACGCCCAGTTCTCGAATCATGTCCACGCGCGACTGATCTGAAATGCAGAGAATTTTGTCCGCGCGCCGCACGCTGTAATTCAGGAAGGCCCGCTGCTGAATGCGTGCGATCGGCCGCATGGCGCCGGGAAAATACAGCAAGACCAGATCGTAAAAAGTCAACACGGACGGAATGGCAGGCAGAAATGGAGGAAGCACCTGCTGCGATCCCCAGAACAAATCCAGGCGAGCGCTGCGGAGCGATGCGGGCAGCGCCGAGTTAAACCACAATCCCTGTTTCCAGGCAAGCGGCCCCGTGCCCTGCTCCCAGTGGATTCCAGGCAGCTGCAGAAGGCTTTCGAAATCGGAATGAGGCGGCTGCGCTGAATACAGAAAGAACTCAAATTCACCGGCCAGTTCGCGGAGAATGCTTGAGATCACGCGCGCTACGCCGGAGACGCGCGAACTGAGCGGACGCGCGTCCACACCGATGCGCCGGAGCGCACGTCCGCGCTTGCTGACTGCGCCGGCGTTCTTTTTCCCGGGGGCGGACTGCTTCTCTTTCATTTACGGCGCTGGCCCGGACGGCCGCCGATCACGGATGTAATGGAATGCTTGTATACGAGGATGCTGCGGCCTTCCTGCTCGAGCAGAACCGTGAAGCCGTCGTGCGCCCGGATCTTGCCGCGCACCGGCACTCCCGTCTTCAGGAAGAGAGAAATCGGTCGGCCTGATTTCAGGGCACTTTCAAATAGTTCGTCCTGGAGCACTTCCGGCATATGCTCAACTTTGCCCGCTTTCGCGCCGCGTCAACTAGTACGTCCATCCATGATAGGCAGGTGTGATCTGAACGACAGGTTTGCCTTCAGAGAAGGGGCGGTCCGAAATCCAGAGGACCTTGCGGCTTCTTGCCTTCGGGGGGCCCCCGGGAGAAGGAAGATAGTAGTGATCCTCATGGAGCAGGGCAAAGTAAACCCTGCCCGCCTCGAGACGATATTCGGCTGCATGAACAGAACCGTGCTCGCGAATCCATGACCGCAGACCTTCCGGCGCCTGTGCCTCAGAGGCGTAATCGCGCTCGAACGACGGGGATAGAAAGAGCCGGACGTCGGACCTGGAAACGTTCATACGGCCGGAGCCTGTTACAACCGCAAAGCCAGCGTCGCTCTGGTAACCCACGCTCCACTCCGACCACTTTCCGTTTTCCATACGCCCGTAGGCCCATTCAAAATAGACGGATTCGTGTTCGGAAAGATATGTTTTGAGGGGCGGACCTTCGACGCGAATCTCGCGCGGCGATGCGAAATGATCCAGGGTCAATTCAGGCAGATCCATTGAATTCTCCGCGAAAGAAAACGCAGCGCATCCGGCCGCAGCAAAAAGAACAGAGGAAAGAACAAGCCCCGTCCGTGCAAGCACCCGCCGCGGATGCCGAGCGATTTTAGTATTTGCGGGCAAGAGTCAGCCCCTTCTTCAAGAAATACTCGTGGAACTTGCGGACCAGTCCGGCATTGCCCGCGCATAAGCCAAACGACTTCGGATCTGCCTGGTTGTAGGTGCGAAGCGAGCGCGTTTCAAGATCCGTTACGAGCGCATCCGGATGAGAAAGCACGAGAGCCGTGCCGCCGCAGATGTCCCAGTCATTCTTCGGATAGAGAGAAACAACAAGATCGCCTTCGCCGCCGGCAAGGAGCGCGAGCTTTCGCGCAATCGACCCCATGGGTCGAATGTTGAAATCCGCTTCGAGCGATTTGAATGTGCCGCGCCCGTATTCTGTCTGGCTGACGAGAATCGTCGATCCCTCAAGGGTTTCGCGCCGCGAAAGCACAGCCGGCCTGCCGTTCTTTCGCACGCCGCCAGGTCCACCAGCGATTTGAACTCCCTCAGCCGGCATGGCAACCACGCCGAGGAGCGGCCTGCCGTTTCGCGAAAGCCCTGCGGAAACGGAAAACTCACTATTGCCGGCGACAAATTCCTTCGTCCCGTCGATCGGGTCTACGATCCAGACATCTTCGCACGAAAGACGCGCTGGATCATCGACAGATTCCTCGGAAAGCCATCCTGCATCTGGAAGAAGCGCGCGCAGGCGCATCTCAAGAATTCGGTTTGATTCAAGATCGGCAGTAGTCAGGGGGCCCGCTTCGCCTTTGCTGGAAACGGAAAAGGTTTTGTCCTGAAAAACGCGCAGAACCGCAGCGGAGGCCTCCGCCGCGGCAGATTCTGCGCCTGCGAGAATCTCCTCGTCAGGGAGTCTTCGGTGCATTTGCGGGCTGGGCCGGTGCTGGCTGCGCGGGCGCGCCCGGCTGAGCCGGAGCTCCGGATTCGCGGTGCGTCATGTCCACTTCCGAAGCGTCCAGGAATTTCTCCTGAATCGGCGACTGGGGAAAGAGCTCGGGATTGCGAGCGTATTCGAAGCGGAAATATGAATTCTTAAACTTTACAAAGTAAACCAGAGGCGAAGTGGGATTCTCATACTCAATGGATGCCAGGGTCAGATCTTTCACGACCGTTTCGCGGTCTTCGTAGTAGTGACGCACCATGGCCATGCGAACTGCATTGACCAGGTTGTTCTCAAGGGTCTTCTGTCTTGCTTCGGGTCCCGTCTGCTTGTTGCGGATGGCCTCTTCTACGGCGCGAAACTCCGCCTGAACCCCGTCTTTCTTTCCCGCCCAGAGGGGCACGCTGAATAATGCAATGAGTACAATGATCCGCTTCATCTTTACCTCGATCGGCCTCAGAATGGCGAGAATTGAGCCCTGATCAACGATATTTTGCCGGAATGAGGGGCTTTCTTGCCAGGGTGTCACGGGGACAGAGGGGCCCGTCGAACCACTCAAAGCCTCTCCAGAGGCGTGAATCGCGTCAGAAAATAGCGGACCCGATCTTCGCCGTCGAAGCGGATGCCGGCCTTTGTCCCTGCCACGGTTTCCTCAATTTCCACCACGAGACCCGGCCCGTAGGACTTGTGCCGGACGCGGTCGCCTTCCTTCACCGCAAGCGGCTCCACAGCCGGCCGGGGAGCAGGCTTTGGCGAGCCGTAGGGCTGCGAGCCGTAGGGCTGCGAGCCGTAAGGCTGGCCGTAACCGCTCTGCCCATGCGAAGCCCGCGGCGGGCCGCCGCCTCGCTGCACCTCTGTGGCCGAAAAGACCGATTCGTCGATCTCCGACAAAAACCGCGAAGGCAATCGCGGCTGGTAACTGCCCTGGATGCGGCGGAAGCGGCAGCTGGAAAGATACAGCATTTCGCGCGCGCGTGTAATCCCAACGTAGGCAAGACGGCGTTCCTCTTCGATATTGTCTTCGATGGAGAATGTGTGCGGAATCGTTCCTTCCTCAAGGCCGGTGAAGAACACAGCCCGGTACTCAAGACCCTTCGCATTGTGCAGCGTGATGAGGTTCACTGCATCCTGTCCCTCGGCATCACCCTGCTCCGAGTAGAGAGAAATTTGCTGGAGATAGGATGAGAGGTTCGGTTCCGATTCGTTCTCTTCGAATTCCTGAATTGATGAGGCAAATTCCTCAACGTTTTCAATGCGCGACTCCCCGGGATTTTCGTCTTTTGCGAGAAACTCCATGTAGCCGGTCTTCTCAATGATCGACTCGAGAATTTCGGAGGGCTTCGCCGGATTCATGCCGCTCCAGCGTTCAAACCAGCTGTGCAGCTCCATTATTGCTTTTGCTCCGCGCACACCGCTCAACTCTCCGGCCCGAGGCATCGCATCAAAGAGCGACAGATTTTCCTGGGCCGCCAGCGCCTCCAGACGCGCGACGCCAGCCTCTCCGAATCCGCGCGGCGGCGTGTTGATGATGCGCAGCAGACTGACGCTGTCCTCCGGGTTCACGACCACTGAAAGAAAGGCGATGAGGTCTTTGATTTCCTTTCTATCATAGAATCGAAATCCGCCGACGAGCAGATAGGGAATGCCTTCGCGGCGAAGGAGTTCCTCGAAATGCCGCGACTGCGCATTGGTTCTATAAAAGACGGCGCTTTCTGCGTACGGAATGCCGTCCCGCTTGAGCGACTTTACGCGCGCAATGACACCGGCCGCTTCCTCTGTGTCAGACTCATAAATCGTGTAGTGAAGTTTCTCTCCGCCGGGCTGACGCGTGAACAGAGTCTTTTCCCTGCGTTCGCTGTTGTGCGAAATCAGCGAAGATGCAGCCTTGAGAATGGGAGATGTGCTTCGATAGTTTTCTTCCAGACGCAAAACGGTGCAGGATGGATAGTCTTTCTCAAACGAGAGAATGTTCTCAATGTCAGCGCCGCGCCAGGAGTAGATGGACTGATCATCGTCGCCGACCACCGCAATGTTCTTGTGATCGCGCGCGATCAGACGGCCGAGCATATACTGCGCGTGATTCGTATCCTGATACTCATCGATCATGAAGTAGCGCCACATGTTCTGATAATCGAGAAGAACATCGGGCTCCCGCTCGAACATGCGGACCGCTTCGTAGATCAAATCGCCGAAATCGAGCGCGTTGTTCTTCCGAAGGCGCTGCATGTATTCGCGGTAAACAGGAATCACATCTTCTTCATATCGATCGGCCGTTTTCTCGAACTGCTCGGGCGAAACCATCTGATCCCGCGCACGGTTGATGCGCTCGGCTGCAGCCTTCGGCGTAAGCCACGACGATGCAATGTCGAGGTCCTTAATGATGCGTTTGATCAGAGCTTCCTGGTCGTTTTGATCGTAGATCGAGAATCCGGATTTGAGTCCGATTTTGTCCGCATTGCGCCGCAAAATATAGAGTCCCAGAGAGTGAAACGTGCGGACGAGAACGCTTTCTGCCATCGGCCCGATGAGGCCGTAGAGCCTTTCCTGCATTTCGCCCGCAGCCTTGTTCGTAAACGTCACGGCACAGATCCGGTAGGGAGGCACATTTCGCACGCGGCAGAGATAGGCAATTCTATGCGTGATCACGCGCGTCTTGCCCGATCCGGCGCCTGCGAGAATCAGAAGAGGTCCCTGATCGTGGAGCACAGCCTGCCGCTGCACGGGATTCAGCCGGCTCAGCAATTCTTCTTCGATCTTTGCTTTGAGATCTGACTTCATGGAAACCTGCTGCGAAATTCTGCGCGGTTACGGCTGACCGAAACGATAGACGCCCATCGTCTCCTCTGCCGCGCGATACACTGCGTGACTCTTGCCGGCGAGAAGCCCTGACGGAACCCGCACTGTCCCTTCGAGATCACCCGCTTCCCCTTTTCTTTCCAGGTGGTAGAGGCGGTCCCGCGGACCGAGTCCGGGCAGCAGAGCTGAAAAAAGACCGGCCCCGCCTTCGACGAGCACTTCGTTAAAACCCTGATCTGCAAGAACATCACGAATTTCAATGTTGAACGACGGGTGAGACATGGGTGGAAGAGCGAACGTGGAGTGATTCGGCCACGGTTCTATAGAAAGGAAGACCGCTTCTCTGCCCGTGCTTTCCGCCAGACGCTTCTGCGAATCGAGCCACTCCTCGGCGCCCGCAAACGGCCGGCCGAGGATGAATACACGCGCGGGCTGGTTCAAAGAGTCAAATGCATCCTTCGCGTTCGAAAGGAGCGCATCGATCAGCGGATCTTCGCCCGAGACTCTCTGAAATCCCGGCTCCTTCATCACGCGCGCGTCGAGGCGCGGTCGGTCCACTTCGATGGTCCGCGGACCGACCAGAATCGCGTCGAGCTTCGAGCGAAGCAGATGTCCAAATGCAAAACCATCTTCGCTTGAAATCATCATTCGCGCAGACCGGTGTCCCATGACGCCGTCGCGGCTCGAAACTTTCAAATGAAACCGCGGGCCGATTCCTCGCGCCCGTCCCGTGAAGCCTTCGACAAACGGCGCGCCGAACTGCTCTTCGAAAACGGTGAGGCCCGCTTCGCGGAGAAGACGGATTCCATCGCCGCGCAGCGTTGGATCCATGGCCCCGACGTGCACACGAAGATTCGGATAGTGCCGCAGGCGCTCCGTGCACGGGGGCGTGCGGCCAAAGCGGGAACAGGGCTCAAGGGTTACGTAGAGATCGCCGGGAGCATCTCTGCCCAGCGTGCGATCCATTTCATCCAGCGCTGCGATTTCTGCGTGGCGGCTTCCCGGCTTTTCCGTGGCGCCTGCGAAGATGTGCCCGCCGCTGGCAATGACGCATGCGACGGAGGGATTCGGCCAGGTTCTTCCGAATGCGATTACAGACTGCCGGCCAATCTCCCGATTTACGCCGGCATCCATCATCTTAACGGCGGAAGCGAGCGACAAACTCTTCGTAGTACTGAACGCTGTGCGCGGCTACGAAGATCGAGGAGTAGGTTCCCGTAATGATTCCGAAGATCAGCACAAGCGCGAAGTCGCGAAGGCTTTCCGCTCCTCCGAGCAGGAGCGCGAGCAGCGAAATCATGGTCAGAATCGAAGTAACAAGAGTCCGCGAAAGAGTCTGCGTCATCGCATCATCCATCGTGGTCCGCAGAGACATCTGCGCGCGGTCTTTCGAGTTTTCACGGATCCGGTCGAAGATCACGATCGTATCATTGATGGAGTAACCGACGATCGTAAGCACAGCAGCCACAACGGGCACGCTCGGCTCGATGCGAGCGACACCGATAAAACCAATCGAAAGAATCACGTCGTGAATGAGGGAGAGGGCCGCGCCCAGCGCAAATGCGAAGTCGAAACGGAAGCTCAGGTAAATCCCGATGATGAAGATACACCAGAAGAGACTCCAGAGAGAAATCTTCCAGAGCTCGTCCCCGTAGCTGGCCGCCATGGTTTCGCGCGACACGACATTTTGATGGGTAATTCCAAGATTCGCAAGAATTCGATTCTCGAGTTCGGCAGTCACGCCGGCGTCGCCTTTGCCCGGCTCTTTTTTCTGCGCGGCGAGCTCTTTCTCAAGCTTCTCTTTTGTTTTTGGCCCGATCTCCAGATCGTACTGGTTGTTGCGAAAGCCTGAGAGCTTTACCTGAGGGCTGTCCACGCCGGCTTTGGCCGCAGCCTTTTCCAGATCAGCCTTGCCCATTCCCGCTGGAAGAATCATGCTGAAGCGGATGCCGCCGTTGAAAGTGATGGAAGACTGAAATCCGCCATACACAAAGAAAGTTACGTAGAACAATGCGGCGCCGAGCGCCAGAGAACCCAGAATGAATGCTGCGCGAAAACGAGAGAATCTCACTTCTTGCCTCCTTGTGCGTAAGCGGAGTAGCCCCAGCCGATGGACAGCTTCTCCGGTCTGAAGAAGTGGATGAACCAGTCAAAGATCAGATGTGAAACATACAGCGACGTGAACAGAGAAGTGATCAGGCCGAAGAAGAGCACAATTGCAAAACCTTTGATCGGTCCGTCACCGATCTTGAACAGAATGATGGAAGAGATCAGAGTCGTTACGTGCGAGTCGAAAATCGTCCAGAAAGAGGCACGGAAGCCGCCCTCTACAGCGAGCGATGCAGACTTGCCTGCGCGAATGTCTTCTTTCATTTTTTCGTAAATGATGACGTTCGCATCCACGGCCATGCCGACCGTAAGGATCAAGCCTGCGAAGCCGGGCAGCGTGAGCGTAAACTCAAGGAAGCTCAGAACGGCCATCATGATGATCATGTCGAAGAAGAGAGCGGTCACAGCGACCACGCCGCACCAGCGGTAGTATCCAGCCATGAACAACACAACGAGGAGGAAAGAGAGAACCAGTGAAATTACGCCGGCAAGGATCGATTCCTGTCCCAGACTCGGACCGACGAATGAAACGTTAAGGATTTCGAGATTCAGCGGGAGCGCGCCTTCGCGGATTACGTCGGAAATTTCTTTCGCATCCTGCGCTGTGAAGTCCCCGCTGATTCTGCCCACACCGCCGACAATCGGCTCTTTGATGTTTGCGGAGGAAACAACGCGGTCGCCCCATACGATGGCGATCTGTTTGCCCACATTCTTCGTGGTGAGATCGGCAAACTTGGACGATCCCTCTGCAGAAAGAACAAAGCTGATTTCATAGTACGGACTGCCCTGCGAAGGGTTCGCATGGGCTTCTGTCATGTCATTTCCGTCGAGCTGAACGGGGCCGAGCACGACGAAGGATCGGGGCAGCGACTGTGAGCCGTCTTTGATGCCGCGTCTCCAGCGGAGGAACAACCTGCCCTCTTCCGGTCTCAGACGTGATTTCTCAACCACGGAGTTCATGATGCGCTTGATTTCGTCGTGATCCACGCGGCCTTCCGCGTACATTTTCTGGATCTCTGCAAGTTCGGATCCGAAGGGCGCAACCTTCGAAGTGGCTTCGTCATTCACCAGGCGGTATTCGACTGTAACCGTATCGCGGATTCGCGCGAGCACTTCAGAGCTGTTCGCCATGCCAGGCAGATCCACGCCGATGCTGTAGCTTCCTGGCTGCACGCGGATCTCAGGTTCTGTAAGATTCTGCGCGGCAAGACGCGCATCGATGATTCGCCGCGCTTCCTGGAGCAGATCCTGCTTCTTCTGCTCTGTAATGATCGTCTGGCTTTCGAGATTGCTGATGCGGATTTCCAGGTTCTGCTTTTCTGACGCTTCCGGTGTGCGCGAAAGCTTGCTGCGCAGATCTGCGATGAGAGGCTCGTATCTTTCTTTAAGAGAAGCCGTATACTTATCGAAATCGGCGCGGAACGTGGCGCGCATACCGCCCTGCAGGTCAAGCCCCAGGCGAATCTTAAGATTCTTTACGTTTTTCTCGGACAGAAATCCGAAGAACTTCTCAATGCCGTGGGGAAGCAGGCGTGTGCGAAATTCGTCAATGAGATCGGGGTGCGCCTGCGCCATTTCGTTCACAGCCGCGGCAGTGATGAAACGCGCTTCAAGAACACATCTGCGCGACGCGGGAATGGAATCCGCAGCTTCGGGAACGCAGGTTGCGCCAGGGAAATAGAGACCAAGGCCGTTTTCGCGGTCGCGAATGAAATCTTTGATTTCTTCCGGGCTGACTGGAACTTTCTTCCCGTCTTCCAGCCTGTGATTCTCCTGAAAAACAACGGCGAGCCGCTGCGTCAGGAAGTTCGGGAGCATGAGAAGCACGCAGGTTCCCATGGTAAGCACAACGACGATGGTTCTTTGGGCAAGTGATCGCATAACGGTCCTATTTGCGTCCCCGGAGTCTGTAGAGGACGAAGATGCCTGCGAGGGCGCAGAGAATGAGAATATTCAGAAAAGTCTTGTCTCCGGAAAAGAGACTGGAGAAGAAACCGGGGCCCTTCGGCTTATCGTCAGGCTTCACTTCCGCGGCGGCGTTTTCCTTTGGAGGAATGACCGGCTGCGCTTTGTAGTCCGGAAGATAGACCTCTTCTCCGAGCGGGAAATCATCCGACAGGCCCTGGATTTTCGGAAGGGGCGCGGCGGCCGGGGCGCGCCTGGGCGCCTCGGGCTTCTTCGGATCTTCCTGGGGTTTTGGTGTCTCGGGCGGCTCCTGAGCCGTCAGAGAGGTAGAGAGTAGGAGAACAAACAGCCAGCGCATATCACTTCGTTTCTGCTTTCTTTTGCTCGCGGACAGATGCTATGTGAGACTTAAGAAATTCGAGGCGGGTCTTGTCCCCGACGTTGAGAACGACTGTGTCGTCCTTGATGGTGGCAACCGTTCCGATCATGCCGCCGGTCGTGACGACTTCATCGCCCTTCTTCAGCTGGCCCATCATCTCTTTCTTTTTCTTCTCTTCTTTTCTCTGCGGACGAATCACAAAAAGCCACATGAATGCGAAGATGGCGATGGGCAGAAGGAACATGGTCCAGGACGACGCGCCCGCCTGCGGAGCCCCTTGAGCTGCTTGAGCCGCCTGAGCTGGTGCCTGGGTTGAAGGCGGAGTGGCGGGCTGCTGGGCAAGAAAACGGAGAAATTCCATGCAACCAGACGCCCGATTCAGGCCAGGCTTGCAACTATAAATGCCGATTCAACCGGGACCGACGGAAAGTTCCTTTTCCGCACTGAACTTTCGCCACAGTTCGAGCGATTTTCCGGCCTGCCCGCTCGTAAGGAGCTGAACACACTGCCCTGCCGCCTGCTTCAGATCGGACAGTCCCCGGACGGCCGCAAGGAGCGGCGCGGCATTCATGGCGACGGCGGCATTTTCCTCGGCGGTTCCCCGGCCCGAAAGGATGGCGCCTGCCCGCGCGACTGCCTGTTCTTTATCCCGGACAACAATCGACGACAACGGCACAGGCGAAAAACCGAAATCCTCCGGCACAAACCGCCCCGAGTCAATCTTGCCGTCCTGCACGCGCACAAAACGCGTTGCGGCGGCGGGCGAAATCTCGTCGAGACCGTCCTCGGCGTGAACGACATAGGCAGTCTTCCGTCCGAGATGCAGGAGCGCTGTGGCCACGGGCTCAAGGAAGCGGGGATCAAAAACGCCGATCATCTGATGCGTCACGGGCGCCGGATTGGTAAGCGGCCCGAGAATGTTGAACACTGTGCGAAATCCCAGGGCGCGACGCACGGGCCCGGCGAACTTCATCGCCGGATGCCAGGCCTGGGCGAAAAGAAACGCAATTCCGACTTCGTCCACGCAGTGCTTGAGAATTTCCGGACTCTGCGCGCTCAGCGAAATGCCGAGCGCTTCGAGCAGGTCCGCGGAACCTGTGGAGCTTGAAACGGCGCGATTTCCGTGCTTGGCCACCTTGATTCCGGCCGACGCGAGCAAGAGCGCGCTCAGCGTAGAAACATTGATCGTATGACTTGAGTCGCCGCCCGTGCCGCACGTATCCACGATGACGTCGCCGGACGATCCTGCCCAGTGGACCGCGGCCTTTCGCATGGATCGCGCAAACGCTTCGATCTCAACGGGAGTCTCGCCTTTCATGGCAAGCGCCGTCAGAAACGCGGCGGTCAGTGTTTCGCCGGCTTCGCCGGTCATGATCGAAGTCATGGCCTGTGCGGCTTCTTCTGCCGTCAGGTCTTCTTTGCGAACGACTTTCTTCAGTTGTTCCTGCATGGTTTCTCTCTTCAGTGCGTGATCTTTTTTTCTTTCATGCGGTACGGCGGAAGCAGCAGCTTGTGATTCGTCACAAGATAGCGCAGGCCGGAAAGAATCGTAATGATTGTAGTAATCAACATTAAGTAGTACGGAACAAAGCTGGCCAGGCTGTAAAAAAGATCCGGGTGATTGCCGGCCATGGCTTCCTGGAAATTTCCCCAGGCCGTCCAGAACGGGCTGATTCCCTGCTCGCGCGCCTGGTCATAGATGTGATTGATCTGTTTTTTGTCCCCGTAAGAGACGAGCAGGAAGCTCATGAGAATCACAACGATGCTGAACATCTGCAGCGCGGTTTTCCATTTGCCGAACCGCGAAGTGCGAAGAGACTTTCCCTTCCGGATTGCCAGATAGCGCAGAGCCGTAATCAACATGTCCCGGCCGATGATAAACAGAACCATCCAGATCTGCACCTGTTCCGTCAGAACCACGAATGTAATGAACGCGCCGAGCACGAGGAACTTGTCCGCAAGCGGGTCCAGGAATTTGCCGAACTCGGTCTGCTGATTCCATTTCCGGGCCAGATATCCGTCCACGAGGTCTGTCAGCGATGCGAGGGAGAACAGGACGAATGCGGTCAGTCGCAGTTCAAAGGAAGGCTGCACGAGAAAGTAAATAAAGAAAGGAACCGAGACAACGCGGAGAACGGTGAGAAAATTGGGAATGTTCAAATCAAAACGCCCGTGAGATCGTATTCCGTCAGACCGGTGATCTCAACATTTACGAGGTCGCCCGCACTAATAATTTTTTATTTCGCATTCATGTAAACGACTCCGTCGGCCTCGGGAGCGTCCTGGGGACGCCGGCCGATGATTTCCGAGCCTTCGACGGAGTCGATCATGCAGACGGCTTTACGTCCCACCTGGGAGCGCAGATGCTCCCCCTGGATCAAACGGTGCGCCTCCTGGACCCGCCGGATGCGCTCCGCCGCGATCTCGGGATCGATTCGGCCGGCAAGATGCTCTCCATCCGTGCCTTCCTCCGGCGAATAAGAAAAAAGAGCGAGCTTCTCGGGCCGGGCTTCCTCGAGAAAGCGGATGACCTCATCGACGTCCGATTCTGTTTCTCCCGGAAAGCCGAGAAGAATCGACGTGCGGACTTCTGCATCGCGCATCACGTCGCGCGCAAGAGCAAAGAGATCCACAAATCGTTCGCGGCTGCCGATCCGCCGCATGGCGCGCAGCACACGCTCCGATGCATGCTGCACCGGGCTTTCGAGATAGGGAACGAGCTTCGGCAGACTGCGTTTTCTAAGGCCTTCGAGAATCCGCTCTGTTTTTCCGTCGGGATACATGTACAGCATCCGAATCCAGTGAAGCTCCTGGACTTCGTGCAGGCGCTCCAGCAAATCGAGAAATGCTTCCGGCTTTCCGCCGTATGAATTGGAATCCTGGCTTACCAGAAAGACTTCGCGCACTCCCTGCGCTGCGAGATCTCTGCATTCGCGCAGGATCGTCTCGGGTGCGATGTCGCGGAACTTTCCTCGAAACATCGGAATCGCGCAGAACGAGCAGCCCCGGTCGCAGCCATCGGAAATCTTCACGGGAGCATATGGCTTGCCCTCTGCCTGCATTTCAAAGAAGGGCGAAACCGCTTCCCCGGATGATGCAGGGACGCCCTCGAGTCCAAGCGCGCTCTGAATCAGCGCCCCTGCTTCGTGGTAGCGGCCGGTGCCGAAACTGAAATCCACCTCAGGCAGTTCTTTCCGCACGGTTTCCGCATAACGTTCCGTGAAGCATCCGACGAGAACCAGACGCTGTTTCTTGTGTTTCTT
>CAZUJO010000037.1:11254-15821 GCA_964619995.1 uncultured Leptospiraceae bacterium | reverse complement strand
GGAGAGCAGCTTTCCGGTCATCTGCACAGGCTCTTGTCTGCATGGGCGGAAACGGGATCGCCCGACGATGATTTCCTCAGGCAGTTTCAAGAATTCATGGAGGACCTGCAGACGCTTCCGCCGGATCAAAATGATCTGCTCGATCTCGGACTCATGCATGCAATGGAAGCGGTCAACCTTTTCAAAGAGGGCCGGCACGATGAGGCCCTGCGAGTGGCCTCCGACGCGCGATTCCCGTTCCTTGCATACCTGGATGAGAATTCATACCGCAGTCTTACGAGCGTAACGTTTCACGAAATCGATTTTCAAATCTACGAACGCATTCGCGGCAATTTCCCGCACGAATCTGCGCGTAACTATCTATTGAGCACGCGCCGCACGGATCTCTGGGCAGCGATTCGTTATCTTGAGAGTCTCGACAGCCGCGACGAAGCGCTTGAAATTCTTTCGGGTATGGTGGAGCGCCGCAGCGTTCTTCCGGAGCGGCTGATTCTGCTCGCCTTCTGGCTCCTGCTCGAACCTGAAATCCTTGAGGAAGAAAGACGGCCTTACTTTGAACAGGAAGGGCTCCTCGACGCCATCGCGAAGATTGCGACACCGGCCATGGCCACCGATGGTCTTGACACAGGCTGGGTGGAGAGAATGAATCCCGTCTACGAAAGCGAGATCCTATTCTTTCTCCAGGCGTATTTTGAAATCAGCGGCAGCCCTCTCAGTCCCGGCTGGATCCATCTGCTTGAAAAGAGCATTTCAAATCACTGGCGGATTACCATTCCCGAATTTCCCGACGAAGTGCATGAGCCGAATCCGGAGTTTGCCGGAAGCATTCTTCATCTTATTGAAGATGAGCATCTGGAAAGCCTGCTGAAGACAAGCCTCATACTTCCTCTCTTCTTTGAACACCTGGAAAGATATGTAGAGTTTTCCTTCTACGAGATTTCTTCGGGAATCGCGCGCAAAGAATCGATCTTTTTTGAAGAACTCACTCACTTCGTGGGACGCCTCAAGCCGGAGATCAGCGATGTGCTGCGCAGCCGCATTGAAGAATGCGCTGAAATTCTCGACTGCGATCTCGGAAATTCTGAACAGGGCTTCACGCTGCAGAGGCGACACATATGACGCCGGGCTTTTTTCAGATCAGCCTCAAAGTCTTTCTGATGCGCGGAAACGAAATGTTAATCCTGCGCGACCGGTCCAGCCAGCGCGGAGATTTGCCTGGCGGACGTCTGGGCGAAGTCGAAATCGAGCTGCCGTTCGAGGAGACCGTGGCCCGCGAAATGCGTGAAGAGCTCGGGCCGGACCTCCGTTATTCGCTCATTCGCGAACCGATCTTTGTTTTTCCGCATAAAATGTTTGCGGGACACCCGGCGCTCGGCATTGCATTTCTTGCTTCTTACGAAGGCGGTCCGATTACTCTGTCGGAAGAACATGACTGGATGGACTGGGTCGATGCCCGAGCTTACCCGCCCGAGCCGCTTTTCGTCGCTCATCTGAAAGATGCCGTGCTACGATTTCAGCGCGAGTTTGACCTGATTCGTAGAAAAACCTCGGCCGAGTAGACGCTTCTCAACACGGGCTGCATCCAGGCTTCGTCCGAGCTTGCCGGCGAACTGCTTTGCGGCAGCCACAAACTCTTCTTCGAGATTTGCGAGCATGGGTCGGTACATTTCGGAGGGAATTCCGAGGCTGGCCAATTCGCGCTGAATGTAGAACGGGCCGTAGAGACTTCCGAGCCTGTATCGGATTCTATTTTCCGCAAAGCGGGCGTCGTCTGCGAACCCGAGTTCCTCAAGCTTGCGAATCACTGCCGGAATTTCGGCCTCACTGACGATATTTTTGCGGCGGAGATACCGGCGCACTTCCTCTGTGGACCGCTCCCGGTAGTTCAGGAATTTCAGTATGGGTTCCGGGACGTTCATAGCGGCTTTCTGCAGTTGAAATTCAGAAATGCGTCGGTGGCACGGGGGCTTCTGGATTCATAATCGCCCTCAACTTCCGCCTCAAAACCGGCGCGGGTCGTCAGCGCCAGAAGGTCCTGTTTGCTGTAGTATTTTTGTTCGTGCACTTCCATTCGAACACTTTTGCCGTCCTGAAATACCAATTGCGAAACAAGCACCTGGCGGTCACGCTCATACCGGTTTGACCAGCGCAAAAGTACTCCCTCGATCATTTCCTCGCGGACCTGGCCGTCGAACTCCCGGACCATGTTGCGCTCGGTTACGGCATCGAAGGAATAGATTCCCCCCGGTTCGAGGATCCGGAAGACCTCCCGAAGATGAGCGAGAACGGCAACCGGGCTGGTCAGGTAGTTGATGCTGTCGTGTGTGCAGATAACCCAGTCGGCCGCCATGTCATCCGCCGGCACGCGGGTCAGAGAACCGGACAGGATGGCCGCTCGCTTTCCCAGCCTCTTGCGCGCAACGGCAAGCATGGGCTCGGAAGAATCGACACCGGTGGCTCTCGCATCGGTGCAGCGCAGCACGGCTTCGAGGACTGCCCCCGTACCGCACGCCACATCGATCAGGTGCCTGCGCTTTCCGGCAACACCTGCCAGGTAGCGTGCCCATCGATCGACGGGCACGTGGTCCATGACCGCATCATAGATGTCTGCGAATGCGGAGTAGATCGGGACGATTGCTGTGGATCCGCCAACTATTTGGGTGCCTGCCCCTTTTTTTCTTGCCATCTGCGCGGATTCCTGGCCTGCTCGCAAATGCGACATAATATCATGGGGGTCGCATTACGCTCGCGGGGCTGAATTATGGTGGAAATGCCTGTAGTACTCTTTCTGGTTGCAAGCGCTTTTCTGGGCTCGATTGCATTTGCCATCTTTCTCAGAAGGCTCGACACGCCAGCGCTGAAAATCAGCCAGGTGCGCCGTCAGGGCGAACTCCAGACGGAAAAGCTCGATGAGATTGCTAAAAATCAAATCCAGGCCATCCGCGATGCCACAATTGAATTTGAATTGATCGTGCGTCAATCGCGCAAGCTAAAAGACGAACTGCGCAGCGATCTCGAGACCTATCAAAGCCGAATTCAGGCGCTCAGAGCCGACCGCGACGTACTGGATTCGGTTTCCGTTGACCTGGCTCAGGTGGCCGGCAGCGCGCGCACAGTGGCTTCGCAGGTTGATCGATTGGATTCCGGACTGCAGCGCCTTGCGTATGCCCAGGAAGAAATCGCAGGCATTCGCAAGCAGTTAGACGACCTTTCTTCGATCTCGGAGCGCAAGGGACAGGAAGCGGAAATCCGCCTGGGCGAAGTGATCACGCGCCTGGTGCAGGATGCAGAAACGAGCACCCGCCTTCTCACAGATCAGACTCGCGCGAACGTTTCCGGCATCAAAGACGAGTTCCAGGATCTCACTTACAAACTCGAAGATCAGTTCAAACAGGTGCAGGTCGTCTCCGAACGCATTTCTACGCTCAACATGCGGCTCGATGAAAAATGGTCGCAGGACGCATCGAGACTCGATGAGAAGTTTGCAGCCCAGGAGAAGAACTACCTGGATCGCATTTCATCCATAGAAAGCGGGCTCGGTTCCATCCGCCAGAAGGCCGTGGAAGCGCTTCAGGACGAAGTGGCCCGCATTCGCAAGGATCTCGACGGCTTCAACCTGGAAGGAATTTCGCGCCGCGATGAAATTCTCAGCGAAACTCGCCGCATGGCAGAGCTCATGAACGCGCAGATTTCTGACTTTCACGAAAAGCATCTCACAGCTCAGACCATGCTGCAGCGAGTTTCTGAGCAGCAGCGCGCCGCGCTCAAAGAAAGACTGGAAGCTCTCACGAAAGAATGGAATGCCCTGGAAGAAACACGTCTCGGCAGCATCGAAACGCGCATTCGCGGAATTGAAGCTGAATTCGAGCGCCTGCGCCGCGAACAGGCGGAAAATCTGGCAACAGAAGCGCATCAGGCCATTGAACAGATCCGCTCCGAGTCCGGAGAAGCGACCGCACTCCTGCGCGACGCGCGCATCATGGAAGAAGAAAACCTGGTTCGGATCAAACAGGAGATTCTACACCTGCGCGAAGAATTCCAGGACCGTACGCGTAAGATCGATAGTTCCCTGCTTGAAGCGAGCCGCATTCGTGCGCGCGTCGAAGAATTCGGCGAACGCACGCGCGATGAGATCCTTGCGTCTTCCGGCGCCATCATCAAAGACATGGAGAAGAAGGCAGAGCGATTCCTGGATGAGCAGGACGATAAACTCAGCCGCATCAACCAGACCATAGACGAGAAGATTTCGCGCCAGATCGTCCAGCTTGTGGACCGCGGTCAACTTCAGCTGGATGAGCTCGAAAAACGCACTGAATACGCCATCAAAGATGCGCAGGAGCGCATGAAAGACCAGATCGAGCGCGCGCGCGATGACTTCCGCAAAATGCGGGACGAAGTGAGCCGCGAAATGGAAGCGGCCCAGGCAATGCGCGACGACATCCTTACCGAAGTGGAGCGCGAAAAAGGCCGCATGAAGGGCCTTTCCGAAAAACTCGATGTGCTCGGCCGCGCAGAAACGCTGGCCGTTCGCCTCGATGAGACCGTCGAAATTCTCACAGACCGTCTG
>CAZUJO010000037.1:6856-11244 GCA_964619995.1 uncultured Leptospiraceae bacterium | reverse complement strand
AGGAAAACTCCAAACTCGACGAATACGTTAAGAATTTCGAAGCGGTACGCATCGGCCGGCGCGAGCTGGAAGCGGAACTGCGCAGCCTCGAAACCCAGCGGGATCGTATTGCGGAAACCGAAAAAACCATCCAGAAGATCCACGCTCAGGCAACGGAACTCAAGGAAAGATTCGGAGAACTCGAGCAGTCTGAGGCGATCGCAGACCGTCTCGAAGAGAGAATGAATGATCTGATAGAGCTGCAGGCAGATTTCGAGAAGTCCTACGCAGAAATTGGCGAAAAACGCAAGCTCCTTGAGCAGTCGCTCCGAATGATGGAAGCCTCGAAAAAGCAGGCGCAGGAAGCCCGCGCCGCGGCAGAACAATTGCTCGCTCGTGTGGATCGCGCTGAATTCAGACAGAACGAAGTCGACAAGCAGATCCAGGGCATGGAATCGCGCACGACTCAGCTCTCAAAACTCGAACGCGAAATTGACAAAGTCGAATCCCGCTTCATGCAGATGGAAGGCCTGATGGCCGATCTCGACGAAAAGCAGAAGCAGATTGGTTCGATGATGCGCAAAGTTGAAGAAATGCGCGAACATGGCCAGGAAACGCGCGCAGAGCTCGAGTCCACTGTGGGCGAAGCAGACGAGAAAATGGAAAAGCTGAGTCAGCTCTTCCAGACTGTGGACAAACTCGTGGACCAGAACTTCGAGAAAGCGATGGAGTCAAGCGGCGGCCGCGACCGCAAGGTGAAGAAGCGCAGCGGATCCGATTCGATTCGACGCGAAAGCATCCTGAGCCTGCATCTGAATCATAAATGGGATGCAGATCTGATTGCGGACCGTCTGAAGATGGACCCGGCCACAGTGCGCGCGATCATCAACGCGTCCTGACCAGGTCCGAACATCACTTCGATTCTTGCGCAGGCGCTGGCGAGAACTTAGCAGAGTTGTGCGGACCTTCGTGGACGCGAATCGAAACGATGCGCCCGCCTTTGTCCTCCACTTCGCTTCTGAGGCCGGCGTAGAACCAGCGGGCGATATTTTCTGTCGTAGGATTGATGCCCTGAAATTCAGGGAGCTGGTTGATGACGACGTGATCGAGTCGGTCGAGAAGCTGGTCGAGGCGCAAACGCGCCGCCAGGTAGTCAAATGCCATGCCGTCCGCGCGAAGAGCCCCGTCTGCGTTCGACAGAGTCACTTCGACGAGCCAGGAATGTCCATGGAGCGGTTCGTCGCTCCCGTCCGGGAAATACCGGTAGAGATAGTGGCTTGCTTCGAATCGGCCTTCGATTTGCACTTCAAAACGCCCTGAAAATCCTGGAAACTCCCTGAGTACAGGAATCAGCTCAGGGAAGGCGTTCTGGTCGAAGTTCATATTTGCAGAGTACGCGTACGCCGCGCATCGTCGCGTAAAATTTTTGATTGACCGCGGTGGATTTCGTAGCCTTTATTCAGAAGCGGAACAAATCCACTTACAGGAGGTGATCATGTCTGATTCTGCAACAAAACAAAGGTTCTCGGCTGGAATGACCGTAGGGGAAGCTATGACCCTGCATCCCGAAGCAGGACTGGTGTTCTCCAGCTATCATCTCGGTGGTTGCTCGCACTGTTCCATCAATGAGCTTGAAACTATTGAGCAGGTTTGCGCCGGATATGGTGTTCCTGTAGATCAGCTCGTCGACAGCCTCAACAACCTTCTGGACGGTTGATGCAGCAAGGGCCGGGCCTCGCCCGGCTCTTGAACTCATCCGATCAAAGCGAGCGCGTCTTTCGACGCGCGATATGCTTCGTAAATCTCTTCCTAAACTTCATCCTCAAAGAATCGATTCAAGAAAGAAAGTCCCCATCCGCTTGCGCCCTTCGTGCGCGTGCCGAATCCTTTTGAATGCCAGGCGACGCCTGCGATATCGAAATGAGCCCAGGGAATTTCTTTCTTCACGAATTTTGACAGAAAGCGAAATGCCGTAACGGTGCCGCCGTCGCGTCCCGAGACATTTCGCAGATCTGCAACCTCGGATTTCAAACCCTGACCGTACTGACGCCAGTGAGGAAGCCGCCACGTGCGGTCGAGCGACCGGCGCGATACGCGGTCAATGCGGTCCGCCAGCTCATCATCGGGCGTCATCACGCCGGCTGTTTCATGGCCGAGCGCAACGACGCAGGCTCCCGTCAGTGTGGCGAAATCAAAGAGGACTCCTGGCTTCAGGTGCTCGCATGCATACGAAAGGATATCCGCAAGAACCAGGCGGCCCTCGGCGTCCGTGTTCTGAATTTCGACGGTCACGCCGTTGTAGGCCGTGAAGACATCGCCCGGCTTGATTGCGTTTCCGCCCGGCATGTTTTCGGCGATCCCGACGATGCCGGTCACATGAATGGGAAGCTTGCGGCTCGCGGCAAGGGCCAGAGCATGAATCACGATTGCGGCGCCGCACATATCGTATTTCATTTCATGCATTTCGCCGGCCGGTTTCAGAGAAATCCCGCCCGTATCGAAGGTGATTCCTTTTCCGGCAAGAACGACCGGCTTTTTGTTCTTCGCATTCTTGGGCCTGTATTCAAGCACCATCATGCGGGGCTCGATCCTTGAACCCTTGCCCACAGAAACAATCCCGCCGCACCCCATGCGCTCAAGTTCGGCCATGTGAAAGACTTTCAGCGTAAGCCCGTGAGTTTTCGCAAGCTGCCGGGTATACACTTCAAATGCTTCCGGATGAAAGTAGTTTCCAGGAAGGGACTCCACATAACGCATGCTATGCGATAGCTGTCCGAGCGCCGTTCCTCTGTTTACCGCCTCCGAAAGCTTCTTTTTCAGGCTTTCCGCTTCGAAGTAAACGACTGCCTTCTTTGCTTCTTTCTTCTTCGATTTCAGGACTTCCATAGAGTCCGAACCGGCAAGAAGAGAGGTTACGGCCTGCGAAACCAGCTCCTCATCCGTCAGGGGCGCAAAATAGTCGCAGAAATCGTCTTCATCACCTGCGGTTGTTTCGCCCGCTCTCGCCGCTTTCATGGCGGCAAAAACTTCTTCTGTCAGCCGAACCACGAATGTCTTCCCCTCATACTTCAGAAGACGCGGAGCAATGTGCACCATCTGTCCGGCAAGCGTATCAGGATGAAAGGTTTCCCGCGATCCGAGTCCGAAGAGGATGACGCCCCGGGCGCTCAGATCCAGAATCTCGGATGATTTCCCCTGGAATGTGCGCGCTTTCATGAACTCGTCCACGAGTGATTTCACATCACCGGGAATTGGCAGAGTCTTCGACGCCTGGTCTTTGAAAACGCCGAGCACCAGCGCAGAACCGGCCGGCGGTTTGCCGGTCCGGACTTCAATCGGAGGCTGGGTCATCTGGAAAGGAAGCGATGGGTTTTTTGCTTTCACAGGGCTGCTATATCTCCCGCCACGGCGTCTGCGTGTCCGTCCGGCTTTACTTTTTCGTAAACTTTCTTAACATTCAGGGCGCGATCAAGAACGAAGGTCGTGCGCGCAACGCCCATATAGGTCTTGCCGTACATGGATTTTTCCTGCCAGACGCCGGCTGCATCGCAGAGAGAATGATCTTCGTCGGCGATCAACGGAAACGTCAGGTGGTATTTCGCGGTAAACTTCTGATGCGAAGCAGATGTGTCCGGAGACACACCCACAATGTTGTATCCGGCTGCCTTGACGTTTGCATCAGCGTCGCGGAAATTGCATGCCTCCACCGTACAGCCCGGTGTGTCGTCCTTCGGATAGAAATAGAGAACGAGTCCTTTTGGACCGGCGAGCGAGGAAAGCGGCGCGGTGGAACCGTCCGTCAGGCGGACATTGCGATCCGGGATCTGATCCGGGTATACCGCTGACAGCGCAGGGGCCGTTTTCGGAGTTTCCGCCGCAGGCCGAACGACCGGTTTTGGTGCCGTTTTGGCGGCAGGCTTCGGCGCAGGCGATTTCTTCACGATTGCGGCAGCGGGCTTGCGCGCCGTCGTCTTCTTAACAGCCTTCTTCGATGTCTTCTTCACAGATGCGGGGGCAGGTTTTCTGGCCGCTGCCTTCTTAACCGATTTTTTCTTTGCGGGCTTGCCTGCGGCCTTGCGGACCGCCTTCTTTGCCGTTGTTTTCTTCGCTTTCTTTGCCATACGCGACTAGAAAACGGAATGGCAAGGCTGTTGAAAATTTTTATTTGATACCAGATTCGTTTTTGTACTCTGGCGAACATGAGTTCAATCCACACAGTCGCAATCATCGGAAGCGGACCGGCGGGCCATACGGCGGCCATTTATACCGCTCGGGCAGGCCTCAATCCGGTCATGTATGAAGGCTTTATGGCCGGCGGTGTAGCCGCCGGAGGACAATTGACCACCACAACGGAAGTGGAGAACTTCCCGGGCTTTCCCGAGGGGATCACAGGGCCGGAACTTATGGAG
>CAZUJO010000037.1:0-6846 GCA_964619995.1 uncultured Leptospiraceae bacterium | reverse complement strand
ATGCGCACCCAGTCAGAGAAGTATGGAACGCGTATTTTTACAGAAACGATTGAGAAGGTCGACTTCTCAAAAAGACCCTTCGAAATCTTCAGCCAGAACGATCCAGAAACTCCGATTCTCGCGCATTCCATCATCATAGCAACCGGCGCGACGGCAAAGACACTGCCCATTCAGGGCTTCCAGGACTACTGGCAGAAAGGGATCTCGGCCTGTGCGGTTTGCGACGGATCTCTTCCTATCTTTAAGAACGTTCCCCTCTTCGTCGTCGGCGGAGGTGACTCGGCGTGCGAAGAGGCAACCTACCTGTCGAAATTCGGATCGATCACGTATCTTGTGCACCGCCGCGACACGCTTCGCGCTTCGCAGATCATGCAGGAACGTGTGTTGAAAAATCCGCGCATTCAGATTCTGTGGAATTCCGAAATCACTGCGGCGCGCGGCGACGGCCGAAAAATCGGCGGTGTCACCGTGCGAAATGTCGTAACAAACGAGACTCGCGATATGGAAGGCGGTGGACTCTTTTTCGCAATTGGTCACAAGCCGAACACGGAAATCTTCAAAGGCCAGCTCGATATGGACGAAGACGGATATCTCATTACGAAACCGGGAAGCGCGGCCACAAAAGTTGAAGGAGTCTTCGCTGCGGGCGATGTGCAGGACAAACGCTACAGACAGGCAATTACGGCCGCGGGAAGCGGATGTATGGCCGCTCTCGAAGCGGAACGATTTCTCGCAGCTGCCGGCGTGCACTGATTTCGCTTGCGTACCCGATGAAAAGCGGCGATCCTGTCGGATCACGCGTTTTCTTATGTGACATAATCAAGGATGAGACATAAACAGGCATTATCCGAGGCATCGGAGCGGAAATGGAATTCCGTTCTCGATGATCTACAAAAGCAGATTCCGGGACCGATGTACCGCGCATTCATTGCGCCGGTAGCGGTGCGCGAAACCGAAAGCGGCCTCGACCTCATTGCGCCGGACGAAAATCGGCGAAGACATCTTGACAAACATTATCTCGATCTCATCGAAAAGGTCTGGAGAAAGCAAGCCTCTTCGGGACGCATTCGGATTCTGACGGAAGAAAAGCAGCGCCGGGTCGAAGCGCCAGTCTCCGTACCGTCCGCCAGTTTTCTGCCCGATCCTGGAAACGCGCCCGTCATTGCGGAAATACTGAACCTGCAATTTCGCGCGCCGATTCTAATCGTCGAGGGGCCTACATCATCCGGCAAATCAGAACTGCTCAAATGCATTGAATCGCGGGCTCTGGCCGCCAAACAGACCGTTATGCGATCGAGCCTCGACAGCTTCATTCTGGATTTCGCTCTTGCCTGCAAAAAGAAGTCAACGCTGGAGTTCCGCAAATCGTGGAAACAGGCTCAGATCGTCATGATCGATGATGCCCAGTTCCTGAAGGCAGGCGCCAAACAAACGCAGGAGGAGCTTCGCCACCTGGCCGAGCACTGCCTGGGCGGCGGCTCTAAGCTCATCCTGGCCTGCGACCAGAGCATCGGAAGCCTGCCGCTGCGCGAGGATCTGAAGTCGCGCCTGGAATCCGGTCAGCGGATCACCCTTGCCCTGCCCGATTTTGCCGCCCGCGTCGCCCTGTTTGAGCGCTACCTTGGAGAAGCCCGGGCCAGCGCCTCACCGGAGACCATTGAAAGGGCGGCGCGAACCATCCGGGATCCAAGGGCTCTCAGAAGCCTGGCCATGCAGCTGAGCCTCGATCCGAGCCTTGAGCTTCCATCCGCCGCGCCGGAACTGCCCGTAATTCTGAAGCATACGGCTCGATTCTGCGGGCTGACAGTGGAGGAAATCCTGGGGCATGGCCGGGACCGGCGCATCAGCGGCGCAAGACACATGGCGATGTATCTTGTAAGCGAGCTTCTGGGCCATTCGCCGACCCGCATCGCTCGTGATTTTGGGCGAAAAAGCCATACCGCCGTCCTGTACGCGCTCGACCGCATGCGCAAAGAAATGACGGAAGACCTGTTTGTTGCGAACCAGCTGGCCGATCTGCGTCGTCAGATACTGGCTGATTGAGTTTTTCCGCAAAATACCGATCTTACTATGGTGAAAAAACTGTTCCTTCTCCTGCTCGTTCCTTTCCATCTTATGGCGGCCATGCCGCCCGGAGTCGCTTCCGGCGCGCAGTTCGACACCCGCGGCCGAGTTTGGGTGCTGACGTCAGCCAATCGCCAGGTGGTCTGGTATGAAAACGGCGTAAAAAAAGCCGAAGGTCCGTTTGAGAAGAATCAGAAGACAGGGCTCTGGACTCACTACTATGAAAACGGGAAGCTCAAGGGCTCCGGAAATTATGAGGCGAATCTCAAACAGGGAGCCTGGAAGATTTATCACTCCACCGGAGCTCTCGAAAGCGAAGGCGCATTTAAGAACGATGCGAAAAGCGGCAAATGGACTTTCTACGACAAAGACGGCAAGAAGAGCGCAGAGGGAGAGTATCGCGCAGGACTGAAAGAAGGGGCCTGGGTTTCTTTCTATCCAAACGGCCAGGTAGCGAGCAAAGGCTCCTACCGCGCCGGTGAAGCGAGCGGCCCCTGGGAATACTTCTTTCAGAACGGTCAACCCTTCCAGAGCGGGCAGTTCGACGGGGACGTACGCATCGGAACCTGGCAGGTTTGCGTTACCCCGCAGGGACCGTGCGGAAAAGAAGTCTACAACACATCATCGCGGTCCGGCGCGCCGCGCGTATCGGGGCTGAATCCCGCTGAGATGACTTCGCAGGAAATCAAGAACGCCCGCGGAAATCCGGGGCACGTGCTCGAGTCCATGGAGGGCGATGTTCCGGATGCGGTTCCGCCGTCCGTCCAGGGCAAATGGGATCAGTGATCTCTTTTCGCCATACGACATAAATTTATCTTTGCATCGGCGGCCGGACTGACTGTCTGGACTCGTGTTCGGCCATCTGCACATCCTCGACGCCGATCAATTTTCACGGCAGGATCTGGAAACAGTCCTCAGCGCCACCGATCGGCTCGATCAGCTTCTGAAAGAAGGCAAGACCTTCGGTTTGCTCGACGGAAAAATCCTGGCTTCTCTTTTCTTTGAATCTTCCACCCGCACACGTCTGAGTTTCGAAACCGCGATGAACCGTCTCGGCGGGCGCGTTGTTACTACGGTAGGCTTTCAGTTTTCGTCGATCAGCAAAGGCGAAACCCTCTACGATACGATGAAGATGATTGAGGCTTACGCCGACATCGCCGTGATCCGTCACCCCGTCGAAGGATCGAGCCGGATCGCAGCGGCGGCCGTGACGATCCCGGTCATCAATGCCGGGGACGGAATCGGACAGCACCCCACCCAGGCTCTCCTCGATCTCTATACAATCTTCAAGGAAAAGCAGACGATATCCGGCCTGCGGATCGGCTTCGTCGGGGACTTGAAATTCGGACGCACGATTCACAGTCTCATCAAGATGCTTCGCCACTACGATGTCGAGATCGTGCTGATCTCTCCTGTGGATCTCGCGCTTCCGGAATCATACCGCAAAGAGCTGCGCCGCGAAAACGTAAAGTTTGAAGAAACAGAAGACCTGAAGGCCCTATGGGACTGCGATGTGGGTTACATCACGCGCATCCAGGAAGAGCGCTTCGCCGACCGCGGTGAGTTCGACCGGCTCAAAGACAGCTACAACATCAATCGCGCGTTTCTCCTGGCGTCCAGGAAGCCGACGACGATCCTGCACCCGCTTCCGCGCGTAAATGAACTCTCCACGGATGTGGACGACATGCCCACTGCGGCTTACTTTCGCCAGGCCGGTTACGGCGTCGTGATTCGAATGGCTCTGCTCATGCTCTGCCTGGGCCAGCCCATCCCGGGATTTGCCGCAAGCGTATAGGTTCACCTGAGCGCCTGACGTTTGCGGACGTCCGGCATCCCCCGTGAAGCTCACCCAATCATGTCTTTCAGGTGGTCGAGAATCACGGTATTTGCCGGGGACCGGCTGAGCGCTTTTACAAATGCCTTTCGCGCCCGCTCCCGGTCGCCCTTGCGAGCGAGCAGCACGCCGAGCGAATCAAGGTACGCGGCATGCTCCGGTTTTCCTCGAACGGCAGTCTGAAGGTGTTCGAGGGCCTCGCTGTAGTCCTCCGGCTCTCCGTGCTCGGCGAGCAGATAGCCCAGGTTGTTTCTGCTGTTCAGGTTTTTTGGATCGAGCCCCAGAATCCGGCGGTGCGTGGCCATGGCTTCCTTCATGCGGTGAGTCTTTTCCTGAATGTGCGCCAGAAGACCGAGGAGCGTTGTGTTCGAAGGGTCGCGCGGGATTCTCTCTTTTAAAAGCAGCTCCGCCTCCAGGAGCTCCCCTTCCTGGATCAAACAATACGCACGGAGGGACTGAACGGATGCGATCTCAACATAGTCGGGGAACTTACCCGCAAGTTCGGCCAGGAAATTCGCGGCAGATCTGTAATTTTCAATGAGGTAGTAGCAGATTCCAAGCTCATGCAGTTCGAGCGGGCCGCCGCGGCCTTCCTGAACCATCTGCTTGAGGGTGAGGATGCGCTCGAGTACCTGTTTTTCGTTCTTATCTGATTTCATACATTCAGCCTGGATTCAAACCTGCAGCCTGGAAACATCCGTTGTATCGGTTGAAAGCGGTGTAATGGAAATTCGTCCGGACTCGAACACCTCGAAATCAGATCCCGGGTCCACATGGCGTCCCATCGTCGTCTCCTGCAATTTGTAGATGCGCGTATCCCCGCTTTCGCTCAGAAGTTCATACCGGTCCTGATAGATCCTTCGCCCCTGTCGCGTGATGACCGCCTCCGGAAAAGCCCCGTCTCCTGCGTCTTCCGGATAATTGATGTTCCACAACTTTCCAGGAGACAGAAGGCCCGGATTTTCTTTGATCCAGCGCGCCAGCCATTCCGCCGGCCTGCTGAAATCGCCCTCATGGCTGCGGATCGGGCAGCTCACAGCGATGGCGCGGTATCTGTGCAATGCCGCATGACGGGCCGCGCCGACCGTGCCGCTGTAATGAACATCATCGCCCAGATTCACGCCGTGATTGATGCCGGATATCACAAGATCAAAAGAAGGAAACTCGCCGGAAAAAAGAGCAATGTTTACGCAGTCAGTCGGGTATCCGTTTACGGTGTAACGGCGGTCTGCCACCTGCTTCAAGAGCAGCGTTTCGCGCAGACTCAAAGCCTGTGAGGTTGCGCTGCGCTCGCGGTCCGGGGCTATGCAGTAAACATCTCCGAGCGGAGCGATGGCCCGCTCCAGATGGAGCATCCCGTTTGTAAAGAGTCCATCATCGTTTGTCAGCAGAATGCGCATCGGATCAGAGGAACGCGGCCAGCCGCACAAAGAAAAGGATCAAGAGCACGGCGGGAAACGCTGCTGTAATGAGAGTTGAAACGATCAATTCTCTCGCCGTATCCCGCATGGACAGTTCGTAAAGAAACTGGAGCGCGCGAAGAGCTGAGTACAACACCCATGCATGCAGAAGAAGCAGGAAGATACCGAGCACGATTCCGGGCGCCGGCGTGACGCGTGCGATCGAAGCCGCGGGAAAGGCGAAGAAAAGCGGCAGAAGCGCATGAAGAAGAATTCGTCTCGCCTTTTCAAAACGCACATTGCGCCCGGCGCGCAGCTGTACGCGCGCATCAAGGAGCGCTGAGGCAATGGACGCAAAAAGAACGTAGGCCGCGGTTTGAACCGACGCATGAAACAAAATCGAGAACAAAAAGATGCTTTCGTAGTAATCGCGCACGAGGTAGTAACCGGCCGCGAGCGACAGAGACGCAAGTGCCGGGACGATTGTGACAGTCGGGCTCGCATCATCCGCGAAGCGCACAGCTTCTTCCGGCTTCTGAAGAACGGCTCCGGCCAGATCCAAAAGTCGATTGAGCAGCTTCATCTCACAAATTTCGCAAGATCGCTGCCCAGAATCATCCGGGCGACAATCGCAGAATCGGGATACAGATAGTAGACACGCCCCGTGCTCAGATCAACACTGCGGCTTGAAAGGCCGCCGAGAATCTCTTCAAAGAATTCTTTGCGCGGACGCAGGACAGGCAGATCGTCCTTCGTCTTCAGAAATTCCGTCTTCATGGAAAGGAGAGCTTCCGTCTCTCCGCCGTATTCATCAATGATCTGCTCCTGTTTGGCCTGCACGCCGGAGTAGATCTTTCCCTCGGCCCATTTTCGCACATTTGTTTCCGGCTGCTTTCGCCCTTCCGAAACGTCGCGGATGAATTGCTCGTAGGCGTCATCAACCATCTTCTGATTCATGGCGCGCTCTTCCTCTGTCATTGTGCGAAAGGGATAAGACATATCTTTGAACCGCCCCGCCTTGATGACGCTGACGCTCAGACCGACTTTGCGCAGAAGTTCTTCCGCATCCGGATGAATCATGATCACACCGATCGAGCCGATGATCGAGCTCCGGTACGCATAGATCTTGTGAGCCGCAGAGCACAGGTAGTAACCGCCGCTCGCCGCGATGTCCGTTACGAAGCATACGATCGGCTTCTCTTTGCGGAACTCCATGAGCTTATCATAAATCTTCTTGGTTGCGCCCGTAGTGCCGCCGGGGCTGTTCACGCTCAGAAGCATTCCGCGTACGGCCGGATCCTCCTGGGCCTGGCGGATTCTCTCAACGATGCGATCTGCGCCGCCGCTGCCGGGTCCCGTTCCGTCCTCGATCACGCCGCGCACTTCAACGAGCGCTACCCCCGCCTTGCCGGAGGCAAAGAGGGTGCCGGCCGGGGCCGAAAAATCCTGCGATTTTCTGGCCGTTCCAATCTGCAGGATTCCAAGAAGAAGAGAGACGGTGCAAAGCCCGAGGGCCAGGGCCACAACTGCGCGCGAACGATCCATGGG
>CAZUJO010000036.1:13151-16061 GCA_964619995.1 uncultured Leptospiraceae bacterium | reverse complement strand
CAGGAGGAATGCTCACCGTCAACATTTTCGCGCGACTTTGGCGCAGGTCGGGAATGACGACAGACCTCGAGCTCATCGAGCTGCGCTACAGCGGAAAACCTGCGGCGTTTCTTCGCGGAACCAAAGCGATCTACTTCGGCCTCATCATCAACTGCATCATTCTGGGCTGGGTGAACCTGGCCATGCTCAAGATATTCGAGGGAATGATTCCTGGCTACGATGCGAGGTGGCTCGTCGCGGGAAGCGCTGCGATCACTGCGCTCTACGTTGCTGTTTCCGGACTCTGGGGAGTGGCGATCACCGATGCGTTTCAGTTTGTGATTGCGATGGTCGGATGCATTGTGCTTGCAGTGATTGCGGCCAACCATCCGCAGATCCAGGCTGCAGGAGGGATCGCACACGCGCTTCCTCCTTCCGTGTACAACTTCTTTCCGACGTTCCACGAAGATCCGGTGCAGTCGGCAGACCTGTCGCCTCTCTACACGATTCCTCTCGTCTCGTTTCTTGCATTCATTCTCGTGCAGTGGTGGGCGTCGTGGTATCCAGGCGCCGAGCCCGGAGGCGGCGGTTACATCGCGCAAAGAATCCTATCGGCGCGCGACGAAAAGCATGGAATGCTCGCGACGCTGTGGTTTGTGATTGCTCACTACTGCGTGCGGCCCTGGCCATGGATCATCGCAGGAATTGCGGCGCTCGCCCTCTACCCGGGCCTCCTGCCGCAGGAAAAAGAGGCCGGATACGTCTACCTGATGCGCGACCTGCTTCCGTCCCCGTTTCGCGGACTTCTGATTGCGGCCTTCCTGGGCGCGTACATGTCGACTCTCTCAACTCACCTTCACTGGGGGTCGAGCTATCTCATCAATGATTTCTACCAGAGATTCATCAAAAAAGACGCGCCGGAAAAACACTACCTGCTCGCAGTGCGGCTGTGCACGGCCCTTTTGCTCTGCGTGAGTTTATATGTAACATTCAACCTTCTCGATACGATTGCGGGCGCATGGCAGATTCTTCTCGAATTCGGCGCGGGAACCGGCTTCGTGCTGATTCTCCGGTGGTACTACTGGCGCATCAATGCAGTCAGCGAAATCACGGCGATGATTCTCCCCGCTCTCTGCGTGCTGATTCTTCGCTTCGTGCCTTTCTTCGCGCATGCAGAGCCGGGAAGCACGCTTGCGATGCTTGCAGCTTTTCCCGGAAGTTTATTTTTGATTGTTTCGGTTACGATTGCCGGGACGCTCATTGCGACCTACGCAACCGATCCCGAACCGCGCGAAGTGCTTGCGAAGTTTGCGTCACTCGTGCGTCCCGCCGGCCCAGGATTTCGCGCTTTCGTTTCATCGGAGCCGCTCTGGCCGAAGTTTCTTGCATGGATTTCCGGCACAGCCCTGACGTATGGAATTCTATTCTTGTCCGGGTCTGTTTTGTTTGGAATGTGGCAGCGCGCCGGCTATTTCGCAGCGCTCGCTGCAGTCAGTGTCTTAATTCTGATTTATGCCATGAAGAAGGATGAACCATGAAGTACTACGAACGATTTACAGCAAGAGTCCACTACCGCGAAACCCCGGAAGGGAAAATCATTTCCGAAGACTTCGACCGTCTTGGGATTGTCCGCGACTCTCAGAAGAAGACGTTTCGCTGGGCTCCGTCTGAGAAAGACGAAGAATTAAACGGAACCCTGCGCCTTCTCGGCAAAACGCCCGTATATCTCGAAAGATTTGAGCTCGTCTTGTCCGCGAAAGAATCGGGAAAAGCTGCTGTTTCGCTGCACGATGACATTTCCCCGGACTCCGGACTCCGCCTGTTCCAGCATGGCTACCACTCCTGGTCCTGGACGGGCGCTCGAGAAGCAAACGAAACCGACGACGTATGCATGCTCAAATGGAAACACAACCTCGATGAGAATCCGGAAACGCAGGTGGAGAGCATTCTGCCGTTTGGACTTCCCGTGAACCTGTTCCCCAGAAAAGGGCGCTTTCACTCCGAGTTTCTCGTCATGCTCGAAACCAACACGAAATTCCTGAAAAAGAAGAACGGGAAATGTATTGTTTTCACAACTTTCAGCCAGGGAGATCAGTTCCTGAAGTTTCGAGTCCACCTAAATCCGAAAAATTCGAAACTCGAGGAGTTCGCCATCGTCTGGGACGGCGCGGGTCTCTATATGCCGGCGAGCACGATCATCACGCTCACCTCGGTGAAACATTTCAACAGCGTTCATGTGCGGCCGCGTACGCGCGTGCGCCTGAAGAGAGCCCAGCCTTCGCCTGCGGAATTTCTTGAAAGCTGCGCGGCACAGACCGCGCACGAATTCAAAATTCCGAAACTGGAAGACTCAGTGACGGGATGGTGCTCCTGGTATTACTACTACAATAAGATCAGCGAAGGAGTGTTGCTGCGCAATCTTCGCCTGATCAAAGAGAAGAAACTGGACGTTGATTTCTTCCAGATCGATGACGGCTGGCAGAAGAACATCGGGGACTGGCTGAAGACAGGACCGGAATTTCCGTCCGGCATGGGATTCTTCGCGAAAGCCATCCGCGAAGCCGGACTGAGGCCGGGAATCTGGCTGGCCCCTTTCATTGCGCGGCCGGACTCCGATGTATTTAATGAACACAAAGAATTCGTCCTTCACGACCGGGACGGAGATCCTGTTTCCGCGCTCTACAACCCTCTCTGGGGCGGACATACCTACGCGCTTGACGTTACGCATCCAGCCTACCGCGAGTGGCTTGCAGAAACGATTCGCACAATCGTCTTCGACTGGGGATATCCTTACCTGAAACTTGATTTTCTTTATGCTGCCTGCTACCGCGGAATGCATCACGACTCAAGAAAAGGACCGGCCGTCAGGCTGCGCGAATCGCTCGCTCTGATTCGCAAGGTCGCGGGGAAAAAGACATTTCTCCTTGGCTG
>CAZUJO010000036.1:704-13141 GCA_964619995.1 uncultured Leptospiraceae bacterium | reverse complement strand
GTCCCATCATGCCGAGCATCGGGCCGTTCAATGCGATGCGGATTGGACGCGATGTAAATTCATTCTGGGACGACAATCTGCTCGCCCGGGTGATCCTCGATCGCAACTATCCGACCGCAGGCGGCTGTCTGCAAAACGCAATCACCAGATCGTTCATGCACAGGCATTTCTTCCTGAACGATCCGGACTGCATTCTCGTGCGCGACACGAACACGAAGCTGTCTCTCGACCAGGTCAGGCTCATGACGGCCGTGATGTCGCTGACAGGCGGCATGATTCTTTTGAGCGATGATCTTGAAACATTGAGCCCGGACCGGCTCGAGACTTTCCGCACTGCTCTGGAAATCCACAAACGGTGTGCTAAGCGAACAGCGCTGCCTCTCGGTCTTATGGATCACCACTTCCCGCGCGGCCTCTACAATGACGCAGGTTACCTGGGAATCTGGAATCCAACCCACAAAACCGAGCGGCTGCAGATTCTTCTGCCGGAAGGCCTGGGTTCCAAAATGGCACGATCGACGAATCTCTGGGACGGAAAACGCATTCCATGGACGGTAACGGACGATACCGTGGAATTGAGCCTCGCACCCTTCGAAAGCGTTTTGACCCGTCTGTGATGCTCCGATGATGTGCATCGGGAAGCCCGGGCGCAGGCCCGGGTCCATGCTTCCGGCGCGACATAAAAAGTAGTGTACAGCCTGGTACACTGTGTCCTCTTCGGGAAAAAGAGTGCTGGTTTTGCGCACTTTCATCGACATTGAGTACAGGCTATGGGTGACGGTTCACTAACACAGGAAGAGATTGATCTCCTTCTCCAGGGCGCCGATGACATCAGCGCACCGCCCGTTGTAAGCGGGGCTCAGGGCGGCGCAAGTCAGGCGGCTGCAGAGCTGTCGCCGCTCGAGCGCGAGTCCGTTGCGGACGCCGCACACGGCGCTCTGCAGGCGGCCGTGCAGAGTCTCGGCCTTATCCTTTCAAGATCCATCAAGCTCGGTCAATCGTATGTGGACTCTCGTCCGTTTGATGAAGTGCAGAAGGAATTCTCCGCCGGCGCAGTTTTGTTTTCGCAGAATGTTTCCGGCGGCCTGCAGGGTCCGATCGGTCTTCTCATTCCCACCGGCGACGGCGCCCGCATCAGCGGACTTGTCATGGGCAATGAAGGCGCGCCGCCGGCAGCGCAGCTCGACAGCGCGCAGGTTGCCACATTGAAAGACGCGCTCGGTCCGATGATGTTCTCCATCGCCACGCAGCTTTCCATCAAGATCAGCCAGGCGATTACGCCGATGCCTGTGGAAGTAAAGACTTCCGGCATGCTGCCGTTTCCTCAGGATTCATCCATTCTTCGCATTCAGATTCCATTCACCGTGGAAGGCGCCGTCGACACAAGGCTCACGCTGCTTTTGCCCATGGGCATGGCACGCGATCTCTACCGGAAGCTCAAGAGCGGGCCCTCTTCGTCAATGGACATGGGTCAGTCGGATGCGCGCATGCCTCAGCAGGGCACGCTGGGCGTTAAAGAAGTTACATTTCCATCTCTATCTTCTTCGGGAGCCGGTCCATTGCAGCCAAACATGAACCTGTTGCTCGACGTGCAGATGACTCTGACCGTGGAACTGGGCAGAACGAAGATGTTCATCAAAGACATCCTCGGACTCGGCGAAGGATCGATCATCGAACTCGATAAGCTGGCCGGTGAACCCGTGGATCTGTACGTAAACGATCGACTGATTGCGCGCGGGGAAGTGGTCGTCATCGACGAAAACTTCGGCGTTCGCGTAACGGACATCGTTTCGCGCGCCGAGCGCCTCAAAGCACAGAAATCTCAGTAATCCGCCGAAACAACGGGCTTGACAGTCATTGTCAGCAGGGCTCCACTCAGAAATGCGTTCGTTCCCGCGAATCGGCTTCGCGCTCTGCGCCGCGCTCCTCTGCTGCGCCTGGTCTGCGAAAGGAATTTTCGCACAGACCGTTCTGGACGGACAGGATCGCATCGACCTTGTCCCTTACTTTCAGTACACTAAGGAAACGCCCGAACTGGCCGCCCTTTCGCCGCAAAAGATTTCGGAGTATTCAGGCTGGGTTTCATCCGGCGGCAGAGAACTGGACTTCGGTTTTACGCGGGACGCTTACTGGTTCAAGGCGCAGCTTCGCGCAGCAAAACCCGGCCGATACGTTTTGATGGTGGATGCTGCCGCTTCCGATCTGAAACTCTATACGCGGGGCGCCGCCGGAGAGCATTTCTTTGATCTGAGCCTCGAAGCAAGAGGGCGGCCCGACGTTATTCGCTATCGCAGACCGGCGGTCGAGCTGGATCTTCCCGCGGGAGACACTGAGATTCTGCTCAGACTTCAGAACGAACAGCTTTCGCGCATGGCGCCCATTCTCTTTACATCGCCGGCGTTCCATGAGTTTCGCATGGAAGAGTCCCTCATCTATGGAGCGTTTTTCGGAGCGATCCTGGCGGTTGCGCTCTACAACTTCTTCGTCTTCCTGTCCACACGCGAAGTCTCATATGGAATCTATGTGGTCTATGCGCTTGCCGCGGGCGCATATACTGCGGGATTTCAGGGGTTTCACATCGCCGCGTTTCCCGGAATGGGCAGATACTGGCTCCTGCATTCCGTACCTGTCTCCACCGCGCTGGTCGGGGTCGGGATGAATCTTTTTGCGAAGAATTTTCTGCACACACGAACGCACGCGCCGTTCATGGATAAGATTCACATCGCTCTTGCAGTCTGCTCCGGTCTGATTGCGGCTGCCGGCGCTCTCCCTGTCCCGCGGATTGCGCCGATCCTGAACCTGCTTGCAGTCTTCGCCGCGCTGTCTGTGACCAGCATGCTTTTGTCTGGAATCCTCGTATGGAGAACGGGATATGCTCCAGCACGCTACTACGTTCTGGCCATTTCTGTTCTCGGCGTTGCTGCCGTCGCGTCTTCTCTGCGGCTGCTTGGATTTCTTGAACACAGGTTCTGGATTCAACACGGCGTGCAGGCCGGGATTCTCGCAGAAATGATTTTGCTTTCGCTCGCGCTTTCTGACCGCATCAACTTTCTAAAAAAATCGCTGGAGCGTCACTTAAAACAGATCGCTCTCGCGCACGACCTGGTCGCCGCTTCAGAAAAAAAATACCGCGTGCTCGTGGAAGACACATCCGACCTGATCTTCTCGCTGGATATTACCGGAGTCATCCTGTCTATGAACCACGCGGCATCGAGAATTCTCGGATACTCGCCGCGCTCGATGGCCGGCCAGTCGATCTTTTCCTTCCTGTTTGATTCAGGAAGAGAGAGCCCCGGCTATGATCTGATTTTATTCCGCGATCGATTTGAGAAACTCGGGCAGGAGGTGCTGCAGACAAGACTCCGGTTTGCTTCAAAGCAGGGAGAACCCGTCAACCTCATCGTGCGTCTGGAGCGGATCGGAAGCATTGGCGGAAGCGAAGAAGCAATCGTGCTGGGAAAAGCCTCGCTGCACGCGGAAGACGTTCTCCTTCCCGCGCTTGTGACCGAACACGGCAGTTATTCACTCGAAAACTTTTTGAACGTCTCCGATCTCGTGCATCAGCGGATTACAAGAAGCCTCGGCCGATACTTCGACCAGGACATTCAGGATGACATCGCGCTCGTGCTGCGTGAAATGCTCATGAATGCGATCGAACATGGAAACCTGGAAATCTCGTACGCAGAAAAGACCGCAGCACAGGCCCAGGGCACGTACCTGGAACTCATTCAGAAACGGCAGAAGCTCGACCCATACCGCAAGCGCCGCGTATTCGTAGAGTATTCGCTGAACGCAAAGCGCGCCTGGTTTCGGATTACGGACGAGGGAAGAGGATTTGACCATCGCGCCATGCAGGAACGGGAAAAAGACCGCCTCAAAGATATGGCGGCGTCCCACGGCCGCGGCATCGCTCTTGCCCGGGCCCTCTTTGATGTTGTCCGCTACAATGATGCCGGCAACTCCGTAGTGCTTGCAAAGCTCACCCGCGCGCCCTCTCAGACTCCTGAAAATGCTTGATCTTCGCTCGCCGGCATGCTGGACTGCCGTATGCGACATAAGATCGCCAGTGTCTCATTCACAAATTCCGGGGACGCTCGTCTGGCGCACCGCGCTGGCTCTGCGTTGTTGTCGCTCACTCTTCTGGCCGCGGCGGGATCTCTCTTTGCAGAACGACCGCCGGTAAAAACAGACAAAACCGAGAAGCCGCAAGACCGGTCTGTGGACAACCGCGTGAAAGAGATCGATCGCCTGTGGATGCAGGCCATCCACGGCCAACAGCCCGCACAGGCGCAGAAAGACGGCGCAAGCGCGCCTAACGGTGATCAGGCTGCCCCGGCCGCGCAGCCTTCAGCGGCAGAAAACAGCGCAGAATCGGGCAAGCCCGCAGATGCGCCCGGAGAGGCCGCCGACAACAGATCCGGCAGCGCCCGGCTCCTGAATCCCGGCACGGAACCCAGGTCCCTCTTCCCGGAAGAAGAAAAGCCTTCGTTTGTCGGCACGTTCTTTCGCGTCCTTCTTATGTTCGTCATCATGACCGGCGCATTCTACGCCGTTATGCGCTATTTGAAATCCCGCTCGGTAGGCGGCAGCATGGGCGATCTTGCGACCACGCTGGGCAGCGTGGCCCTCGCCCCCGGCAAGCAGCTGCAGGTGATTGATCTGGCCGGCAAAATTCTCGTGCTTGGCGTTTCCGACGCCGGGGTGCAGCTTGTGACCGCCGTCGAGGACGCCCGCACAGCCGACAGGATTCGGATCTGGCACCAGAGCCGCCCCACCCTGCCCAAGCCTGAGAACCTGATTCAGCGCTGGCTTCTCGGATTCGGCCGCGCCGACCTGAAATTCTGGCACAAACCCGAAACGCGCACGCCGGACTTCAAAGAACAGCTGGCGACTGCCCTGGGACCTGGAGTCTTCTCAGTGCCGCCTGACGTCGATCGCGGGGAAGATTCGCCGGCATTCGCGGCGGCCTCGACGGCTCCGGGTTCCACATCTGCCTCCGCGGCTGCTCCGGCCGGGTCCACGACCCCGTCAGCGCCCTCTGGCAGTTCCCGACGGGCGGTCGTGCGGGAGGATGCGCCGCCGGGAGGCGCCATGGACGTGCTCGAGCAGGATCTGTTCGGTCCGGAGGATGAGCTTCGCCGCCTGCTGCGCGACCAGAAGAACCGCCTCGAAAAGATCCGCGAAAACGGCCGGAAAAAGACCTAAAAATTTCCCGTCCGGCTGAAATATTCTTGTACCCAGGACGCCCGCGGCATGCAATGTGACCTGGGGCCGTATTATGTCACGAGCCGTTAAAACCCTGGTGTTCCTGGTCCTGCTTCTAGCTGCGGCGGGGCCGATTGCTGCCCAGGTCCCCGGATTCCAGATTCCAGTGATCGACGGAATCCGCGGGGCCAGGGACGGGAGAGAAGCGTCTTTCTCGCTCCTGCTCATCATCCTGTTCACTCTGCTCAGCCTTGCGCCCGCCCTTGTGATGATGATGACATCTTTCACGAAGGTTGTGATTGTTTTTGATTTTGTCCGGCGGGCCCTCGCGCTTCAGAACATGCCGCCGAACCAGGTGCTCTTCGGTCTGGCACTCTTTGTTACTTTCTTCATCATGGCGCCGACGGTAAACGAGTTCAACAAACAGGCTCTGCAGCCCTACAACCGCGGCGAAATTGGCACGGCAAAATTCATAGACGAAGGCATGAAGCCGTTTCGCACGTTCATGATCCGGCAGATCGGCAAAGACGGCGCAAAAGAAATCGGGCTGTTCATCAGCCTGTCCGGCAAAGACAGAAACGAAATCAAGACGGTAGACGACATTGATTCCTATATTCTGATCCCGGCCTTCATGCTGTCAGAGATTAAGAAGGCCTTCATCATCGGCATCGTCATATTCATCCCGTTCATTGTGATTGATCTGATCGTATCATCGACGTTGATGTCTATGGGGATGATCATGCTGCCGCCGGCGATGATCTCGCTGCCCTTCAAAATCATTTTGTTTATCCTTGTGGATGGATGGCATCTGATCACCTACAACCTTGTAATGTCGTATAACGGGGGCGGATAATGCTCGAAGCAGATGCAATCAAGCTGATTCAGGATGCGCTGATCGTTACGCTGAAGGTATCAGCGCCCATGCTGACCCTTTCTCTATTTGTGGGACTCGTTGTATCTATTTTGCAGACAACGACATCGATCCAGGAGCAGACGCTCACGTTTGTTCCCAAGCTTCTTGCTGTGTTCGCGGCTCTTGCTCTCTTCGCCAGCTACATCATTCAAACCCTCGTGGATTACACAAAGGACGTACTCGGACTGATCCAGAGATTCTGAGAGGCTGTTTCTGGAACGATTCGATCACAACACCCAGTATTTTCTGCTGATCTTCGCGCGAATGGTGGGGATGGTGTTTGTCGCGCCCGTCTTCAGCGCAGAAAGCATTCCCTACCGCCTTCGCATGATGATTGCGTTTCTTCTTACAGCCGTGCTGTATCCGGTTTCGGTGAACTATCTGCCGCCTCTGCCGTCGAGCCCCATCCCGTACGTCGCCGAAGCGATCGCGCAGGCAGCCCTCGGAATTGTAGTGGGATTCCTGATTCAAATGATCTTCGCGGCCTTCCAGGTTGCCGGCGAACTCTTCTCGATTCAGGCGGGCGTCTCTTTTGCGGAAGTGCTCGACCCGGGATCACAGACGAGCATGCCGATTATCGGAACGCTGAAGAACGTAATCGGCCTTCTTCTTTTTCTCACCGTCCCCTACGCGATCGACGGAACGGACGCGCCCGCATACCTTCACATGATTCGCGCGCTTGCGTTCTCCATCCAGAAAGTACCCACGATGGTTTTTGATACGCAGACGCTGGGAGGACTGCTGTCCACGGTCGATCAGACGATGGGAGTATTGTTCGTGACAGCGCTCAAGATCGGCATCCCTGCCGCGGGAATTCTGTTCATTGCCACAGTCGCCCTGGGCCTTCTGGGACGAGCCGCGCCGCAGCTCAACCTCATGAACATGGGCGTTCACATCAATATCATGACGGGCCTGACGCTTCTGTTTGTTCTTTCGCCGGTCTACATTCCCATCATGAGCGGTTCCTTTCATACGATCTATGATTTGATCGGCAGTATGCTGCGCGAATGGCCGGGGGCTCCGAAATGACGAATCTTGAGCTGCTGAAAGCGTTCGGCGGGTTCGATTCAGCCGCCCCCGAATTCCGTCTCGCCGCAGCGCATGTGGATTCGGTCCGCCTGGTTTTCGAGATCCCGCAGCATGCCCTCCCGGACTTTCATCTGGCGCGATTCGCAGCCGAAGATGAAGGCCGTACAGAAGAACCAACCGAAAGGCGTCTGCGCGAAGAGCGTGAGAAAGGACGCGTCGCGCGTTCGCAGGATCTTACGAACGCAGTGGTCCTCCTGGGCGCCGTTGTGGGTCTCTATCTGACCGGCGGATACATGGTTTCGCAGTGCATGTCCCTGTTTCACCGTTACTTCGGCGAAGGAACGTTCCAGCAGACCACGTTTGATGCCGAAGATCTGAAGTCATTTGTCGGCACGCTGTTCTTCCAGGTATTCAAGGTCTGCGCTCCGTTATTCGGCATTGCGATGATCATGGGGATTGTGGGGAACGTCGTCCAGGTCGGCGGCCTCTTTACAGTCCGGCCGCTCTTTATGCCCGAAAAATTGATTCCCGATTTCACGCGGATCATCCCGAGCCGGCGCAACTTCTACATGCTCCTGAAGACCATCGTGATCACAGCAGTCATTGGATTTGCGGCCTATTTGATCATCACAGACGACTTTATTCCGATGCTGAAATCGGCAGGGATGGACACGCGCCAGGCGCTCGTGCTCTTCGCGCATTCTGCCTTCAAGCTCTTGATTGTCTGCGCGGTTCTGCTTCTCGCGCTTGCGATCCCGGACTACTTCTACGAACGCTTCGAATACATGGAAAATCTGAAGATGGATATTTCCGAAGTGAAGCGCGAACGAAAAGAAGACTTCGGGGATCCGCTGATCCGTCAGCGGCAGCGCGAACGATATTTCCAGCTGACGCGGCAGCGAAACATGCTGAAGGAAGTTCCAAAGGCGGACGTCGTCATTACAAATCCCACGCACTATGCGGTGGCCCTCCTCTACGATCCGGCCGTTTCCAGCGGACCCCGGGTAATAGCAAAGGGGCAGGACTGGCTTGCGTTTGAAATCAAGCGAATCGCGCGCGAATCCGGCGTGCCCGTTCAGGAAAACCCGACGGTCGCTCGCGCGCTGTATGCCGCGGTGGAAGTGGGCCGCGAAATTCCCGAGAACTTCTATAGAGTCGTAAGCGAAATCTTCGCGAAACTGGACAAATTCCGACAGGCGGTTAACTGATGCTCGAACAAATACGCATGAATCTGCGAAACGCAGACACAGTACTCGGCATTGGCGTCGTACTGATTTTCGCGCTGATTGTGGTTCCGCTTCCAGGCCCGCTCCTGGACGGTCTCATTGCAATCAGCCTGCTTTCCGGTCTCTTGATTCTTCTGACGGCCCTTTCGTCAAAGGGCCCCGCCGATTTTACCGTCTTCCCGACCATTCTGCTCGTAACGACCATCTACCGTCTTGCTGTGAACGTTTCGACCACGAGGATGATTCTCTCCAAAGGCGAAGCGTCGAACTCCGCGCTCGTCAATGCGTTTGGAACGTTCGTCGTCGGCGGCGGCGGCACGATGGGCGCTTACGTCATCGGCGCGGTGATCTTCATCATCCTGATCCTCGTGCAGATCATGGTGATTACCAAAGGCGCCACGCGCGTGTCTGAAGTTGCAGCAAGATTCGCTCTCGATGCCATGACGGGCAAGCAGATGGCCATCGATACCGATCTGCAAAACGGCCACATTACGGAACAGGAAGCGCGCAAGAGACGCGAAAACCTGCACAAAGAGTCCAACTTCTACGGAGCCATGGACGGTGCTTCCAAGTTCATCCAGGGCGACGTTCGCGTAGGCCTGATCATCACGGGCATCAACATCGTGGGAGGTCTCATCATCGGGATGACGATCCGGGGAGAGGGTTTCTCGGATGCGCTCGCACGTTATACGAAATTCACCATCGGTGACGGTCTCGTGAACCAGATTCCGGCGCTCATGATTTCTGCCGCGACGGGCGTGATCGTAACCAGAAGCGTCGGCGAAGACTCTCTGCCGAGTGACGTGAAAAACCAGCTCCTGCGCAATCCGCAGATCCTGTACGTAGTCGGCACGGTTCTTGTCATGACAGGGCTCCTGCCGGGCTTTCCGCTTCTTTCTATGGGCGCGGTCGGCGGATTCATCCTCTTCCTCGGGTACCGAATGGATCAGGCGATGAAAGTTGCGAAACAGGAAGAAGTGCGCAAAGAGAAAGAGAAGGTCGAAGAACGCAAACCAGAGTCTTACACGCAGCAGGCGAAGACAGACAAACTCGGCGTGGAAATCGGCTACAATCTCATTCCGCTCGTCGATCCGAAATCGGGAGGAACGCTGCTCGAACAGATATCCCGCCTGCGCGGTCAGTTCGCGCGCGATATGGGACTCATTGTGCCGCCGGTCCGCATTCGAGACAATATGAGCCTGCAGCCGAACCAGTATCACATCCGCCTCGACGGCGATGTGGTCGGCGACTTTGTGCTGAAGGCAGATCACCTCGTTGGAATTCCCGCGCGGGTGCGCGAGCCTCTGCCAGGCCTTGAAGAATTTACCGAGCCGACTTACAACATGCGCGCCGTTTGGGTCCCAGTCGATATGAAGACGGAAGCAGAAAACGCAGGCTATGATGTTGTCGATCCGGGTTCTGTGATTGCGACGCATCTCTCCAGTCTGATCCGGAAATCCTCTGCCGAAATCATGGGACGCCAGGAAATCAAAGAGATCCTAGACAGCATCAAAGAGAATCATCCGGTTATCGTGGACGAAGTTCTTTCCGAGAAGAAGATTCCGCTTGGACGCATCCAGGAAATCCTCAAGCTCCTTCTGCGCGAAGGCGTTTCCATCCGCAACATGGTGCGCATCCTCGAAGTGATCGCAGGCCAGGCGGAAAACAAGATCCTCGATCCGTTCATTGTTGCCGAGGCAGTCCGACTTGCGCTCCGCCGCCAGATCGTGGCCGACTACGTGCACGACGGCGTGCTCAGCTGCATCACAGTCTCTCCGGAAATTGAACGCCGTATGCGCGATGCAATTCACTCGGATCCGCAGGAAGGCTATGTGCTCGCGCTCCAGCCAAACCTCAACGTTCAGATCCGGGATGCCTTCGTTCAGGAATTCCAGGCATCACAGCAGCGAGGCAAGCTTCCGGTATTCATGTCGAGCCGCGTGATCCGCGCTCCGCTTTTCGATTTCCTGATTCGCTTTCTGCCGGCCGGCAACTTTGCAGTTCTTGCGCACGAAGAGGCGGCACAGATCCAGGGGATTCGAACCGAAATGGTGGGTCAGGTCGCGCTGCAAAAGCAGGAAGCCGCAGCCACATAATCTTCGCGCGAACGTCTCCGGCGCGCCAGGCATCCCGATTGACTTCGCGCGGAAGCCGCGCGAGAAACGCTTATGGAAGATCCGGTTGCGATTGCGCGCAGTTACCTGGCGGAAGAGCCGGGCTCCTCTGAAAAGCTTGCGGAGATCGTAGATAAACTGGCCAAAAAGCGGATTGGTCCTTACGGCCAATCAACCGCTTCGGAGATCTGGGACACATGGAGCGTGATCGCCGACGACGCATATTCGCGGCAGGACCCGGAGAAACTGATTCAAACCTTTCCAATCTTTCTCTCAGCGCTCGAAAAAAAGCCATACATTCTGCCTCACTCACTCCTGCCGCATCAGCTGCTCGGCGAAGAGGGAGTCGACTTCCTCGTGAATTGCGTGGAGATCGGACTGAAGAATGCGCCGCGCAAGGGAATCGAAACGCTCGACTCAGGCACTGCAGACCGCGCTTCGGAGGGCATGAAGCTCCTCGTCTGCGCGCTCGAACGAATTGTAGAATACGGCGATTCGCCCTACGTGGACCGCGAGGGAAATCCGGAAATGCTGCGCCTGTTTGCGGAGAAGCTCGCCGCGCTGAAATGGACGGACGATCGAATCTGGGTTCTCTTTCGCGCGTTGTCTGAAAATCAATTCGCGCCGCATCTTGAAGCGTCGACCGGAGCGGTATTTCTTCCCATCGCAGAAGGCGCGCAGGGGACGGGCGAAGGACTCGAAAAGCTCAAAGACCTCCTGCAGCGCGCGGGGCATCTCGCGGAAGAAGACCGCGCACCTGTGTCTCTGCCTGAAGAATTGCCGCATAACGTCGAAGAGGCCTTTGATCTGGCGGAGTCGCTCGCGGGCAAAGAGGATCTGGAGGTTTCCGGACCGGCTCGCAAGACGGAAATCACAGCGCTCGTGCGCGCGTTCGGCTCCATTCCGGATGACCTGAAAGCTGCGCTCAGCCGGCATTCCTCCCTGGGCGAAGTGCACTTCGGCCCTCCTGATCGGATGATCTCTCTTCGCGATGAGATGAAAGAGATTCTGGAGGAACACCTCAAAGAATACTCAGAGCTTCCGCCCACGGACGAAAAACGCGACGTGCGGGACTACAAGCCGTTCGAGAAGGGAATCCCGCTCGGCACAGACCATACGGGAGACATCTTCTTCCTTGCAACGAACGCAAAGTCTGACACCGGGCACATGCCCGTAATTCGTTTCCATCACGATGAAGCTCTCACTTCGAGCGTCGAAGCGAGCTCCCTCGGGGAGTTTCTTTGCTTCGAACTGCTTCGCGGCCCGGCGCGGCGGGAAGGACTCGAAAGCCAGTACAACAGGCTGGTTCAGAGAAAGCGCAGCGCGAAAATCGCCGGCTGAAATCGAAGGCTAGTAGGTGGTATCGTGCACCAGCCGCGGGCGGGCGAGCTTGCCGTCTTTTCGCATCTCGAAGTGAAGGTGCGGCCCGGTGGAACGTCCCGTCGAGCCCACGAGTCCGATCGGCGCGCCGGCTTGAACCTGATCTCCCCGCTTCGCCGTGAACGCCTTTAGATGACCGTATAACGTCTTATAGCCGTGACCGTGATCGATCACGATGAGGTTCCCGTATCCACCCATGTTCCCCGCAAATACAATCTTGCCCGGCCGGCTGGCAAGAACCGGCGTCCCCTCCGGAGCGGCAAGGTCCATGCCGCCGTGAAATGTGGCCTTGTTCGTAAACGGATCGAGCCTTGTCCCGTAAGAAGATGTAACAACAAAACTGCGAAGAGGATAAACGAAATCGTTGCCGCGGAAGATCTTGCTTTCGTCCGGATGAAACCGCAGCCCGGCCGAGAAATGCATCTTCGCCTCTGGAACAAAAACGCTGCCGGGTGTTCCGTCATCGGAAAAAAGGCCGCGCGCGTTCGGAATCAGAATGACATCTCCTGGAGCAAGGTCTGCTGCCATGGCGAGGTGATTGAGCGAGGCGAGCGTATCCGGATCCTGGTG
>CAZUJO010000036.1:0-694 GCA_964619995.1 uncultured Leptospiraceae bacterium | reverse complement strand
CAGTATACTGCAAAAAGCGCAGAGGCACAGTGAGGCCTCGGCCGCGCATGGTGGATTTCATGTTCGCTGCAATTTCGTCTCTCAGCTTCTGAAGCTCGACGCCCGACCGAATGCTCGTCAGCCGGTCGGCCGCATCCACGCGCATTGGCAGAGCGCAGGCGAGCCATGCCGCAAGTCCCGCGCATGCCCGTTGCCGTGTAAATTGCAGCCGCACATTTAAATATCGATCCCCGCGGCCGAAGGATGACCGAATTTTGGCCGTGGCTTTACTTGCCGGACTCCTGATTTTCTTTGCCCTGGAGGGCCTCTTTCTTACGGCCACGGCCTGGCTGCCCGCCGGCCCATACAGAATCCTGCTCGAAAAGGCGGTTTTTGCGGGAATCGCAGCCATGGCCTATCTCGCATTCCGGGGCGCAGCCCGCATGTTTCCCGGGGAAGTCCGCAGCCGGATGGCTCTGAGCCCTGCGCGAAGCGCTGCAGAAGGCATTGCGACGGGACTCGGGCTTTTTGGGTTGCTCTACATTCTGGTCCGTCTTTTCCCCGGAGACCCAGACCCGGCCGTCTCGTGGCAATTTGCAGCCGCATCCATGCTCGCGGCTGTGCTCGAAGAGATCCTCTACCGGCGGCTGCTGATGCAATATCTGCTGGAGCGTTCCTTTCCCGTAATGGCCATCGTGATGTCGGCGGTCTGCTT
>CAZUJO010000035.1:14402-16110 GCA_964619995.1 uncultured Leptospiraceae bacterium | reverse complement strand
GCCATTCGGTTGCGGTTCTCAAAAGCATTCCACCGAAGAAGCGCTGATCCGCCGTAACGATCTTCGCGGGTTCCACCCATCGTGTGTCCGCCGTGGCTCTGGTAGATGCTGTCGTCGGTTGTGTAGTACGTTTTCGCGCGAAGGAATAGATTGCGCGTAAAATCATAACGATAAGAGACATTGTTCGCGAATACGATGTTCCGGTATTCGTCACGATCGCGGTAGAAGTTGTAGTAGTCCCTCAATTGATCCGTATAGATCGTATCGTATTCAAAGCCGTGATACTCGAGCTCGGCCAGCGCGAGCTTGCTGTTTCCCCGCTTCAACCGGCTTCCGCTTTCGGCAACGTTTTTGTAGATTTCGAGCTCGCTTGCAGTTTTGGGTTTCACGCGCGCATCGTACCACCCTTCGACTCCCTCAAAATTTCTGTCGTGGGCCCATCCCTCATCGCGCAGCGGCTGACCTGCATAGTTGGTGTACTGAAAGTTTACGAATGATTTCAGGTCGGGAACAACCTGGCCCTGGGCTCCTGCCTGAATCGAGCCGGACCCGTATCCATTCTGGCCGCCTGCTCCCATGAACCCGACCCCGGGCGCATTCGAAGCGTTCCGCGTTACGATGTTGATAACTCCGAGCAAAGCGCCCTGGCCGAGCGTCACCGACCCGGGCCCGCGAATCACTTCGACGCGTTCTATGTACTCAAGGCTCATGCCGTTCAGAAGAGCGTCCGGAGGTCCGCCAAACCATTCTGCGTTCATGTTGTGACCGTTCAGGAGCAGAAGGACTTTTGAATTATTGTCGGGTGCAAGACCGCGGAAGCCGGCGATCACATCATCCTGGTCTTCTACGGCGAAATACCCCGGCACGAACATAGTGAGAAGTTCATTCAAGGTCCGCGCGCCGCTTCCCCGGATCTGCTGGCGCGTCACGACGGTTACCGCCGCTGGCTGTCTTCCCGCTTCTTCCGTAACGTTAGACGCCACTGATACGGTTTCCTGAAGCACGCGAAATGCGTCCTGTGTTGCCGCCTCGGAAGGTGCAATCGGTTCCGATCGCAGCTGCCCCGCGCGCGTTCCTTTGAAGTGCTCGTTGATATTTTCCGATCGGACGACTGCCTGCGGATTGCTCTGCACGCGAGCCATCAGTCTTCGTGCGAAACGCCGAATTCGCTCTTCGTCAGATTCTCTGGTTTCGTCTGGATCGAGACTTACACCCGCAGTTTCCTCCCCGAGGCTGAAGGCATCGATCATGCCGCGCTCCGTGAAGATCTGGCCGTACAGCGCAAGGCCGTTCCGGCCGCGCAAATACTGACCCTTCAAACGAATCCGCGCTTCAGGGGCGCCCTGCCAGGGCCGCACATCGTATCCGCCCGCAGTTAGTTCCTGAACCACGAGATTCCGAATCGTTGTCACCACTGCAGGATCCGATGCTCCCTCGAGAGATTCAAAGTCACCTAACGCGAGAGGCTCGGCGCTGAGCGGGGCCGTTAGAAGGAGGAGCAGCAACGCCCGGCGCATGAGCGAGAGCATCGTCACAGGAAAGAGAACTGCAATTGTTTTTTCCGAAATTTACGTCGGCGCAGAGCCGCTGCAAGACGAGCGCCTATGTGCCCTCAGACACGGACGGATGCGACCCCCGACCAATGCCCGCAGATCTGGAGACGGCGGGAGGCCTTCGGGGACGAGGAGTGGCGCGCGTTCGCGCGCTT
>CAZUJO010000035.1:0-14302 GCA_964619995.1 uncultured Leptospiraceae bacterium | reverse complement strand
CGGACGGATGCGACCCCCGACCAATGCCCGGTCCCAGCTCTGGAGACGGCGGGAGGCCTTCGGGGACGAGGAGTGGCGCGCGTTCGCGCGCTTCTTCATGTGCGCTTGCGCGCACACCGTCTTGCACCCGCTCTCACGATTGTTTTTGGTTTACCCGCGTTCAGACGCTAGCGGTCACTTCCGAGTCAGCCAGAGCTGGGCCGGGCATTGCGGCGGAGCCATGGATGGCGGAGCGTCGGGGGGCTCAGACACGGACGGATGCGACCCCCGACCAATGCCCGGTCCCAGCTCTGGAGACGGCGGGAGTTGAACCCGCGTCCTACGGTGCGAAGCATATGCCTCTACGTGCGTAGCTAGCAATTAATAATTCTGGACGACGCCTGCCAGCGGGCCTGGCCAGAATTCTCAATCTGTATTAGTTTGCCGTACCGCAGATTGAACCGGTCCGACTCATCCTTCTAAATTTGACACTCATCCTCAACCCAGAAGGAGCGATTGCGGTGAGCGCTGTTTGCTTAAATTAAGCAGCCAGAGCCATTTCGTTGTTGGCAGTTACAAGTTGGAGTTTTGAAGAGTTCCCCGACTCTGCACGCAACACATACCCCGAAGACACAGCAGTCGAAGCCAATTCGTCCCCGTTAGGTACTATGAGTTTAGCACAGGTAGTTTGGAAAAGCAAGCGTTTTCCTGGATCATCCGGGCACAGAAGAAGAAGCGGCAATGAAAACCGCGACAAACATCAACACATAGAGCATCGGGACTCGCATGGCAAGCCACCACCATTTCGAAAGCTTCAGGGCAGCCCAGGTCACCAGGGCCGCATGAAGAAGAAACCAGAAAGCCAGATCCCGCGACAGAATCCGCAGCATTTTCTGGAACCATTCTTCGGGAACCTTGCCGCCCGTGATGGAAGCGGCCCCGCCCGGAAAATATTTGTGCATCATCAGGTTGAGCAACGGCCGATCGAGCAGGAAATAATAAACGAGCATGATGAGCGCAAACAGCGTGCTGACAACAGCCGGTTGCAGCTTGAAGTAAAGGTCGTTGTCCGTCTTGATGGAGAGAGCCCCGGCAATGAGAACAATCACAAACGCAAGGATTGTGAGTTCATCGATCGTGCCGTAAACGGCCAGAGAGAATACAACTTCACCAAATGCGAGCAGCAGAGCAATGGCGATCGCCATCCGCTTGCCTGCGAGGGACTCCAGAATCACAAACGCGAGTACCGGAAGAATTCCAAACCACAGGGTCGATGACTCCATGAATCATCTGGCAGGCCGGACCGCTCCCTGTCAATCCCGGTGGAATTGACTTTACGGTCAAGAGGCCTGCGGGGAACTGCACGCCATGAACAAAAGTGTCCTCATTTCTGCCGCCATCGCTGGAGTCCTGTCCGCAGGAGCATGCAAAGAAGCGCCCAAACCCGTCGCCGAAGATGGAAAATGCTGGGGCGTAAATTCCTGCAAAGGAAACGGCTCATGCGCAACCAAAGAGCATGCCTGCGCCGGGCTCAATACCTGCAAGGGCAAAGCCTGGATGAAAATGAAAGAAAAAGACTGCGTCGAAAAGAGCGGGAAGTTTGAAGCCGTGCAAGACGGCAAATTCATGTAATCAGCAGCGCTGTTCGCAGTTCTCGCAGCCTTCTTCTTCGACCTGAATCGTTGCATGCGAGATATGAAATCGGTGAAACAATTCCTCGTTCAGGTCATTGAAGGAGATGGCCGGAGCGGGCGCTGCCACAAGATGCGCGGTCAACGCAGTCTCCGTCGTACTGATCGCCCATATGTGCAGATCATGCACATCGCAAACGCGGTCCAGAGAAAGAAGATACTCGCGCACGGCGGTCAAATCCACTGCAGGCGGGACACCGTCGAGCGATAAGCGCAGCGAATCGCGTAACAGTGTGAAGGCGCTGTAGAGCACCGCAACGCTGATCAGCAGACCCGCCGCAGCATCGAACCAGCTCCACCCCGTATAGTAGATCACGGCGCCGGAAATCACAACGCCGAACGAGATCGCCGCGTCGCCCATCAGATGCAAATAGGCCGCGCGAACATTCAGGTCATGGTGTCGGTCCCTGAAGAACAGAAGCGCGCTTGCGCCATTGATCACAATGCCAATCAACGCAACCGCGGCCACTGCCTCACCCTGAATTGGCACGGGCGAGGCCAGACGCACAACGCCTGCATACCCGATCGCTCCGGTGGAGACGAGAAGGAACACGGCATTGATCAAGGCCGCAAGAACGGTTCCTTTGCCAAATCCATATGTGAAACGATCGCTTGCCTTCTTCTCAGCGAGGCGGGCGGCGAAAAGTCCCACGAGAAGACTGCCCACATCGGCCAGATTATGCCCGGCATCCGTCAGAAGTGCTAGAGATCCAAGGGCGAATCCGGCCCCGGCCTCGATCACAACAAAGACGGCATTGATGATTACGCCAAATACAAAGGCGCGCGTGACGGTTGGCGGTCCGTGGTGGTGTCCGGCTCCCACGGGAAAAAGCATGTTGAGTATGCCCGGTATGTCACGCACTTTTGGTCCAGGCGGTTCAGGTTTCTTTTTTTAATTGACGATCTTCTTAAAAGGAAGGTCGATGAAGTATGCGGATTCGGAGCGCAATCGCACTGCCTCTCATTCCCGTTGTCTTACTCAAGGCGGGGCTCTGCGCATTCATTTTCAGCGCAATGCCGCTGAAGGCTGATGTTCCGCCGTGCCACAAGAGCCAGAAGCAGGAACAGTGCCTTGACTGCTGCAAGATCCAGCCCGGTCTCGAAGTCGAATCGTTCGCCCTGCCCCAGACCGCATTCTCCTTTGTATCTGTCTTGATTCCCTCATTTCGCGCACGGGAAATTGTTTCCGCGAGCTACTTCCACGAAGACCGAGGGAAGACGTACATTCGCATTCGCACACTGCTGATCTAGAAATCCTCCTTGCCGTTTTATTTCGCGCAGGAGGAAAATATGCGTAAATTTGCTTTCGCGGCCCTGCTTGCAGGTACGCGCGTGGCGGCCGGGCCGCTCGAAGACATCATCGATCATCATCCGCTTGTAGAGAGCACACGAGCGAGCGCGGGCGCAGCAAGGCACGCCGCCCGCGGAAACTTCTTTTCATATCCCGATCCCGAGCTCGAAATCAGCCGCGGACGCGGGCGCGAAGATATTCTCCAGGTGCAGCCCGAAGCCATGGTCGACCGCCGGAAAATCACAGATTCCGAGATTCAGATCCGTCAGCCCCTTCCGTTTCCGGGCAAAGGCACGATCGATTCTATGCGCATGGACGCAAGAGCCGCGGAGGAAGAGCTGAGAGTCCGCGCCGTCCGAAATCGGCTTGCGCGCGAGTTTCTCTATCTGCGAACCCGCGAAAGACTGCTCATGCGAAAGGTGGAAGTGAATACCGAAACGATGGAACGCGTTCGCACGCTCGAACGAATCGCGCAGATTCGCTACGAAACCGGGAAAAGCGGACTCGTAGATCTCTCGATGCTTCGCGTGCGCGAATCGGAAGCGGGCCTGGCGGTGAACGCGGCCCAGAGCGAGCTTGCCGCTCTTCGTCGGGCGCTCGAATACTTCACCGAAGGCTCGGAAAAACACAATCTTTCCGATGAGCAGATGGACGAAACCCTGGAAAAACTTGAATCCTCGGTGCGATCGCTCGCAAGCAAGCCGGACCGAGCGCTCGACTTACAGATGGCCGCTCAGGAGCTGCGTCAGTCTGACCTCGATCAAACGCGCTCAGCGATGAACTACCTTCCGGATTTCGAAATCTTCGCTGCATACGGGAAAGAAACGCGAACGTCGGCAGCCATCAGCGAATTCTCCAAAGAGAGCACCTATCGCGCCGGAGTGAACATACGCGTTCCGCTCTGGTCTGCATTTACCAATCACTGGAATGTGCTCGAAAAAACCGGCAACCTCGAAGCATCTCGCTTAAAGCTCGACGATGCGAAGCGCAAGCTCAAATCCCAGCTTCTGTCATCCCTTGACCGGATGGATGGAATCAAACGAGGACTGGAACTGCACAATTCCGCTTTGATTCCTGGAGCAATGCGGGCGCATGATGCCGCGCGAATCAACTACGCATCCGGCACAGCGGATTTTGCCGCCGTAATGAGCTCTCTTCAGGCGCATTTCGATCATGAGCTTTCCTTGATTGAACATCAACAGGAATACACTTCCGAACTGCTGCAGGCTGCGGAAATTCTCGATGCTTTCTTCCCGGAGAAAGAAAATGAAAAGTAAAATACTCTGGATCATCATCCTGATCGTTGCGATCGCTCTCGTGACCGCCTGGCAGGGCAAGAAGCTTCTCTCGCTGCTTCATTCCTCGAAGACAGCGGCCACTGACCCGGCAGAAGCTGCCATCTCATACTGGACGTGCTCCATGCATCCACAGGTGCATCAGGATTCGCCGGGACTCTGTCCGATCTGCCACATGCAGCTCGTGCCGGTCTACAAGGACGCCGGCCACAACCATGCCTCGGAGGATTCTTCGATCACGATCGATTCGGCGCGCCAGCGGCAAAGCGGCATTCGCCTCACCGAAGTTAAGCGCGAGCCGTTTCGCATGGTTCTTCGCACGACGGGGAAAGTGGCTCTGGACGTTGAAATCGCTTCTGCAGTCCGTGAGTTTGTTGAGCTTGGCCGGCAGGACCCGACCCTTCGTCGGACTGCCCTGACCCGACTGAAATTGCTCGGAATGGGACCGGAGGAGATTCACCAGCTCGAACAAAATCCGTCTCTCGCACAGACGCTTTACCAGCCTGCTACACCCGGCATCGCATGGGTTTACGCAACGTTATACGAACAAGAAGTGGATCTGGTTCGCCCCGGCGCAACGGTTACAATCTCCCCCTCGTTCGCCCCTGAAAAGGAGCTCACAGGAACCGTCCGTTCTGTATCGCCGATTGTAGACCAGGCATCGCGCAGCGTACGCGCCCGCATCCTCGTCCGCGATCCCGCCGGAATTCTGCGCCCCGAAGCCTACCTGCGCGTCAGCATTTTCAGCGACCTCGGACCGAGTATTGTGATTCCGCGGAGCGCCATTGTGTACACCGGCCGCAAGCAGATCGTCTTTGTCGCCGGAGAGAATGAAACATTTCGCGCCCGCGAAATTCGCACAGGCCATGAATCCGGCGAACAGGTAGTGGTAGTCTCCGGCTTAAACGCTGGGGACCGGATTGTAACGTCAGGCGCTTTCCTGATAGATTCGGAAAGCAGACTGCAGAGCGCTCTTGAGAGCGTGGAGGAATAATGGCAGCCGCAATCATCCGATTCAGCGCAAAAAACAAATACCTTGTGCTCATTCTGACAGGAATCCTGCTCACGGGCGCTTACTGGTGCGTGAAGCATATACCATTAGACGCCCTTCCTGACCTGAGCGACACGCAGGTGATTATTTACTCGCGCTGGGAAAGAAGTCCTGACGTCATCGAGGACCAGGTGACCTATCCGATCATTACGGGAATTCTCGGCGCGCCGCGCGTCCGGGCGGTGCGTGGCTTTTCGGATTTCGGTTATTCTTTCGTCTACGTTATCTTCGAAGACGGTACGGACCTTTACTGGGCGCGAAGCCGCACCCTCGAATACCTGGCGAGAATTCAACCGAGACTCCCGGAGGGCGTACAATCAGAGATTGGACCGGACGCGACCGGCCTCGGATGGGTCTATCAGTATGCCCTCCAGGGAGACGGCTCTGTTGAGCAGCACGAAATCCGCGCGTTCCAGGACTGGAATCTTCGCCTTCAGCTGCAGACGATTTCCGGAATCGCTGAAGTCGCCAGCCTTGGCGGCCCGGTGAAACAGTATCAGGTCCTTCTGGATCCGGCCACACTCTTGAGTTACAACATCGGCGTGCCGGCCGTAGTTGAGGCCATCCGCAAATCCAATCGGGAGACGGGCGGGCGGCTCGTGGAATTTTCCGGACGTGAATACATGGTTCGAGGCCGTGGTTACATTCGCGACGTGCGCGACATTGAAAACATCGTCGTACGCGTGGACGAGGGCGGAACTCCCGTGCTTCTGCGAAACCTGGGCCGTGTACAGCTCGGTCCGGAGTTTCGCCGCGGCGTTTCTGACATTGACGGCGAAGGAGAACTCACTACAGGAACGCTTGTGATGCGAAGCGGCGAAAATGCGCTCGATGTCATCTCACGCGCGAAAGGCCGGCTTCAAGAAATATCGAACAGCTTTCCTCCAGGCGCAAAGCTTGTGACTCTTTACGATCGGTCTGAACTCATCGAACGAGCGATTGAAACCCTGAAATCCACGCTGGTCGAGGAAATCATCGTCGTGAGTCTTGTGATTCTACTTTTTCTCTGGCACCTTCCGTCAGCGACGACTGCGATCATTACAATTCCCGTCTCCGTGTTCGTTTCGTTCATCCCCCTCTATTTCATGGGACAGACGTCGAACATCATGTCGCTTGCGGGAATTGCAATTTCCATTGGCGTGCTCGTGGACGGCGCGATTGTGCAGGTGGAGAACATGTACCACCGGATTCAGATCTGGATGGAAAGCGGAAAGAAAGAAAGTTTTGAGGAAGTTCGCCTCCAGGCGCTGACAGAAGTCGGCTCTTCCGTTTTCTTTTCGCTGCTCGTGATTGCGGTGAGCTTCATGCCCGTCTTTACGCTTGTAGATCAGGAAGGACGCCTCTTTAAGCCGCTCGCCTATTCAAAGAATCTTGCGATGGCCATCGCGGCTCTTCTCGCGCTCACGCTGGACCCGGCCGTGCGTATGCTCTACAATCGCTATGAGTTCTTTCGTTTCCGGCCCGCCTGGCTTGCTTCGTTCATGAGTCACTTGCTCGTCGGCCGGTACTACGCCGAGGAAAAACATCCCGTTAGCCGATTTCTATTTCGCTTGTATGAACCAGCATGCAATTTCGTCCTCACGCATCGCCGCACCACACTTGCGGCAGCAGTCGCGCTTCTTCTTTCGACCATTCCCGTATATGCGCATCTGGGCTCGGAATTCATGCCGCCTCTCAACGAAGGAGCCATACTCTACATGCCGGTCAGCCTTCCGGGAATTTCCCTGGGAGAGGCAAAACGCTCGCTCGAAATTCAGGACACGGTTTTAAAAAGTTTTCCCGAAGTAGAACGAGTGTTCGGAAAGGTCGGCCGGGCGGATACAGCGACTGACCCGGCTCCGCTATCCATGGTAGAAACGGTTGTGGTTCTGAAACCGGAATCCGAGTGGCGCGAAGTAAAGAGATGGCACAGTTTTCTTCCGGAGTTTCTGAAAATCCCCCTGCGGCGGGTCTGGCGTGATCGCATAACGTACGACGCGCTCGTCTCCGAAATGAACGCAAAACTCAGACTCCCCGGATGGACGAATGCCTGGACCATGCCGATCAAGAACCGGGTCGACATGCTCTCCACAGGTATCCGAACGCCGGTCGGAATCAAGATCGCAGGGTCCGATCTCAAAGAAATCGAGAGGATCGGCCTCGAACTCGAACGAATCATCAAAGAAGTTCCAGGCACGCGAAGTGTCTACGCGGAGCGGGTCGCCGGCGGATATTTTCTCGATTTCAACCTGAAGCGTGAGGAGCTGGCGCGCTATGGCTTGAGCGTAGAGGATGCACTGGTGGTTGTGGAATCCGCAATCGGCGGAGCGAATCTCACAACCACGGTCGAAGGACGCCGGCGATTCCCTGTGAATGTAAGGTACGCTCGCGAATTCCGCGAGACTCTTCCGGATTTGAGACGCATCCTGATTTCAACTCCTTCCGGCGCTCAAATTCCAATCTCGTACATTGCCGACGTCCGCTTCGCTTCCGGGCCTTCCATGATCCGCGACGAAGACGGAATGCTTTCCGGCTATGTGTACATCGATATCGCAGACCGGGATATCGGCTCGTATGTTGACGCGGCGAAGGCTGCTGTTTCGGGAAGACTCAAACTTCCCCAGGGAACTACCATTCGATTCAGCGGCCAGTATGAAAATATGCTGCGCGTTCGAGATCGCCTGACGGTAGTCATTCCGCTGACGCTTGTGTTGATCCTGCTGTTGATGTACGCGAACACCGGCTCGGCTGTAAAAACAGGCATCATAGTCCTGGCAGTGCCGTTTTCACTCGTCGGCGCGATCTGGCTCCTCTTCGCGCTCGGTTACAACATCTCAATCGCAGTGTGGGTGGGTATGATAGCTCTGATGGGTCTGGACGCGGAGACCGGAGTTTTCATGCTTCTATTTCTGGATCTTTCCTATCATGAATGGCGCGACTCCGGACGGCTTAACACCGAAGCAGATCTGAGAGAGGCGATCATTCACGGCGCGGTCAAGCGCGTTCGCCCGAAGATCATGACCGTGGCATGCGGCATGATTGCCCTTGTGCCGATTTTGTGGTCGCAGGGAACCGGCGCCGACGTAATGAAGCGGATCGCCGCTCCCATGGTCGGTGGATTGACAACGTCATTTATTCTTGAGCTGCTCATCTACCCCGTAGTGTTCTTCATCTGGAAGAAGGGCGAAATGCAAAAAACGTGACAATGGGACCCGGAAATTGATGCTGGAATCTCCATGCAGACTCCGGATTCAAAAACTATGTCGGTGCAGTCCCATAACCAGCTGACTCTGCGCCGGCTCGGAATCGATACGCAGCAGGAATACATCGTATTCATGCGCGCGGACTGCGGTGTTTGTATGTCCGAAGGGATCAAGAGCCTGATGCGCGTGAAGATCACGTGCCGCGGCAAGACCATTGTAGCCACGGTCAACCAGGTCACTTCGGCGATTCTTGATCCCGGAAGCGCTTCGCTTTCCGACCGCGCATTTGAAATTCTCGGAGCGCAGGAGGGCGACACGATTGTAGTCAGCCACCTCAGCGCTCTTGAGTCAATGAGCCTCGTTCGCGCGAAGATCTACGGAAGACGGCTGGAAGCCGAGCACTACGACGCAATCATTCACGATATCGTTCAGGGATACTATTCCGGCGTTCACCTGGCTGCGTTTGTCGCCGGCTGCGCAGGTTCGCGGCTGGACCGTGATGAAGTGCTCGGGCTCACGCGGGCCATGTTGAATGCAGGCGAGAAGATTGACTGGCACGGCAAGATCGTTGCCGACAAACACTGTGTAGGCGGCATCCCCGGTAATCGAACCACTCCGATCGTAGTCGCTCTCGTCGCGGCAAACGGCATCTTGATTCCAAAGACTTCTTCGCGCGCGATTACTTCGCCGGCAGGGACTGCGGATACAATGGAAGTGATCGCGCCGGTAAACCTGTCGCTCGCGGAAATTCGCAGAGTCGTCGAGAAACACAACGGCTGCGTTGCGTGGGGCGGGTCGGCGAAGCTCAGTCCCGCAGACGACATCTTCATCCGCGTGGAAAGAGCCCTCGACATTGACAGCGAAAGTCAAATGATCGCGTCGGTGCTTTCGAAAAAGGCTGCCGTGGGCGCAACGCGTGTCGTGCTCGACATTCCGGTCGGAGACACGGCGAAAGTGCGAAGCGAGGTCGAGGCCCAGCGGCTCAGCGATCTCTTTGAGGATATCGGCCGCGCCATCGGCCTGGATGTGCAAACCCTCGTCACAGATGGAACTCAGCCCGTGGGCCGCGGAATCGGACCGGCCCTCGAAGCAATGGATGTCCTCGCCATACTGCGAAACACAACGGATGCGCCGCACGATCTTCGGGACAAGGCTCTCCTGATTGCGGCAAAAATCTTTGAGCAGTGCGGCCGATGTTCCGCAGGCGAAGGCCTGGACCTCGCGCGCGCCACCCTTGAGAGCGGACGGGCGCTCAATCAGTTCATGGCGATCTGCGAGGCGCAGGGCGGATTTCGTGAGCCCCGCCCGGCAAAGTTCCGCCGCGAAATCATGTCCGAAAGAAGCGGAAAGATTTCAGCCGTGAATAACCGCAAAATTGCGCGCCTCGCAAAACTCGCGGGGGCTCCTTCCGACCCTTGCGCTGGAATCGAATTCCTGGCCCCGATCGGCCGGCGTGTGCACCGCGGCGACGTTCTATTTGTTCTACACGCCGACAGCCCCGGCCAGCTGGAATACGGAATGGACTACTATCATGCAAATCAGGGCGACTTTTTGCAGATGGAGGAATCGGCGCCATGATGGTATTCTCCTTTGAGGCGGACTTTAAGCTCGCAGTTTCTTTTACGAAGGCAGGCGGCTTCCTGGCGGGAAATTTTCATCGCAGGCGCTTCCCGGATGAAGAGACCTATATTCGCGTCATGGATGAGGTGCGCCGCGAAAACTGCGCAGTCTTTTGTTCCTTAAAACATCCCGATTCGGAAATCCCTTCCGTCCTTTTTCTGGCGGACGCGCTTCGCGATCTTGGAGCCGCAAGCGTTGGACTCGTAGCGCCTTACCTCTGTTACATGAGACAGGACCGGCGGTTTCAACCGGGCGAGGCGGTCACTTCAAAGAGTTTTGCGAAATTGCTGAACGCTTCTTTTGACTGGATGCTGACGGTAGACCCGCATCTTCATCGCATCAAGAATCTCTCTGAAATCTATTCGATTCCTGCAGCCGCGGTTCATGCGGGGCCCCTGATTGCCGCGTGGGTCGATTCGAACGTGCCGTCCCCTGTCGTGATTGGCCCTGATGAGGAAAGCGAGCAATGGGCGCGGGCGATTGCGGGGCGACACCCCTGCACTGTTTTGAAAAAGGAGAGACTGGGAGACCGGTCCGTTCAAATTTCCGGACTCGAGCAGCTGCCGCCCGGTCATACGCCGGTGCTCGTGGACGACATGGTCTCAAGCGCCCGCACGATGATCACGGCTGTAGAAATGATTCGTAGTCAGGGCGGCCCGGCTCCGGTCTGCATCTGTGTGCATGGTCTGTTTAACGGAGACGCTTATGAAGAACTGCAGAAGGCCGGCGCAGCCCAGATTGTCACATGCAACACAGTGCCGCATGTTTCCAACCGCATCGACACGGGTCCGCTTCTCGCCGAAGCTGCGCGCGAACTCTTACGGAACCAGGGCCGGCTCTGAGGGCTGCAGATCCGGAGTGAGACGGACCACGAAAGCGCCCGTCCAGTCTCGATCCATCGGCACGAAAATCTTCCAGCCGTCGCCCGGTGCCAGATCAATCGGATTCCCGTTGTGATCCTGCATGGATGAAATGCGCATCCGCGCGCTGCCATCCGGATGCAGAAGTTCAATCTCATCGCCCGATGCGACTTGATTCTTTACGTGAATGAACCCGCGGCCTGAGGCTGCATCGTAGGACTCAACGATTCCGCAGAAGCGCGAACGATCGGTGCGCGATACGCTTGAGCCGTTGTTGTGGGCGTCCGTGACGGTTCCTCCAAAAAAACCTGGAGTGTACCCGCGGTTCGCAAGATGTTCCAGGTCTTCGATCAGACCTTCATCAAACGGAAGACCGGCGGCAGCATCGTCGATTGCCTTCCTGTACGCGCGGGTAACACGGGCGACGTAGTAGAGAGATTTTGTCCGGCCTTCAATCTTGAGACTCTCTACGCCCATCCGCATCAGCTCAGGCACGTGCTGAATGGCTCGAAGGTCGCGCGAATTCAAAATGTACGTTCCGTGTTCGTCTTCCATGATCGGCATGAACTCGCCGGGACGCGAAGCTTCGGTAAGAAGATATTCATATTCCGCAAGCGGGTGGCGCGGAGTGCCGTCGATCGCGGCCGGATGAAGCGTGTATTCCCAGCGGCAGGCATTTGTGCACACGCCCTGGTTCGGATCTCGTTTGTTGAAATATCCCGAAAGCAGACAGCGGCCTGAATACGCGATGCACAGCGCTCCGTGCACGAAGACTTCAATTTCCGTGTTCGGACATTCTTCCTTGATCTCGGCGATTTCGCGGAGTGAGAGCTCGCGCGACAGAATGATTCGCCGCACGCCCTGTTTCGCCCAGAACTGAACGGCCGCATAATTGGTCGTAGACGCCTGAACGGAAAGATGGATCTCAAGTTCCGGCCAGTTCTCGCGCACGAGATGAATCAGGCCTGGATCTGCCATGATCACGGCATCCGGTTTCATTGCGGCTACTTCCGCCATGTCTTTCAGGAAGCTCTTGATCTTGTTGTTGTGCGCGATGATGTTTGAAGTAACGTAGAACTTTTTGCCCCGCGCATGCGCTTCGCTGATTCCGATCGCAAGTTCCTCCATGCGGAACTCATTGTTCCGCGCGCGAAGACTGTAGCGAGGTTGACCGGCGTAAACGGCATCGGCGCCAAAATCAAAGGCGATGCGCATTTTTTCAAGAGTGCCGGCCGGCAGCAGGAGCTCTGGTTTCTTCATGTGCCAGAATTCAGTTCGTCATGTGTCTGCGCAACAGTTCCGCGAGGGCTTCGCGTGTGATCGGTTTGGTGAGAAAATCGTTCATACCGGCGGCTATGGCGGCCTCTCGGTCCTCCGGATAGGCGTTCGCGGTCAATGCAATCACCAGCGGCTGAGGAAGGGAGGAGGCCCGCAGAGCTCGCGTAGCTTCCAATCCACCCATACCGGGCATCTGCAGATCCATAAATACGATGTCGTAGGACGAACGGGCAAGATGGTCCAGAGCCTCTTCCCCGGAGCTGCTTGTGTCCGCGGAAAACCCGAACTTCTCGAGAAATTTCTTCACGATCATTGCATTCATATCCACGTCATCCACCACGAGCGCGTGTCCCGAAAACACAGGGGCATCCGGCGCATTCGTGGCGTCGGCAATCAGATCATGCGCGGGAGCCTTGATCCGGAATGAAAACACGGCTCCCCAGCCGGCTTCGCGGTGGAGGCGGATGTCGCCCCCCATGAGATCGACGAGGCGCTGAACGATGGCAAGCCCGAGCCCCGTGCCGCCCGCCACGCCGCCCTGACCGGGAACCTGCTCAAAAGCCTCAAAGATTTTCTTTTCCATGTTCGCCGGAATTCCCGGTCCCGTGTCGCGCACCCAGACTTCCAGGAAATCTGGAGCGACGCGCCGGCAGCGGATCTCAACACGGCCGCCGTCCGGCGTGAACTTAACAGCATTGTGCAGAAGGTTGATCAACACCTGGCGCAGGCGGAGCGGGTCAGCGAGAACCATCGGCGGAACGTCCGCGTCATGCTCCACAAGGATCTGAAGATTTCTGGCTCGCACCTGGAGCAGGGTGTCCACTGCGCCGCGCAGAATCGTTCGCACATCAAAAGGACGCTGCTCGATGCGAAGCTTGCCCGCCTCGATTCGCGAGAAATCCAGGATTTCATTGATCATGCCGAGCAGAGAGTGCGCGCTCTCGCTGATGCCGCGCACGAGTCGCTTCTGCTCCGCGTTGAGCGGAGTTTCATCCAGCAATTGAGTCTGACCGAGAACGCCGTTCATCGGAGTGCGAATCTCATGGCTGACGTTGGCGAGGAACTGTCGTTTCGCACGATTCGAGGCCTCGGCCTTTTCTTTGAGTTCCACAGCTTTGTTGGTTTCTTCCTGCAGGTTCGCAATCAATGCTGTATTCTGCCCCATCAGGCGCGAGATGATCAAGTGCAGAGCCGTGTTCGCGAGCGAAAAAATTACAATGCCGAAAACCAGATTGGTCAGCGTAATGTTCGCCGGGGCACCAAGGATGTTTGTCGTGGGAAGCACGCCGAGATATGCTGCAGTCGAAACGACTGCGTATGCGACGCTTCCGTAGACTGTCGCGAACCGTCCCTGCTTCACCCTGGGATTCAGCGAACAGACGGCTGTCGTGTAGATGAAAGCAAGCACCAGCGGCGAATTCACAGTGCCCGTAAAGAGCAGATAGACAGACGCAACGGAGATATCGACAAACGTAGGCAGGTAGGCCCATCGCGGGAAACGCAGCTCGTCAACGATCCCGACCTCCGTCACTCCAAGCCAGAGAATTGCCAGACACAAAAAGCCGAGAGTGAGAAACAAAAGCCAGACGGGCTGACTCCATGTGAAGTACACAGCGATCAGAATCCATAGAATTCTGCTCACATTTACGTTTGTGTACTTTTCCGGACGACTCTCTTGCATGGTCTAAGTTGTCTCAGGCTGCGGAGTTCGCTTGGCTCAGTAGCCCAGAAACTCCTCACTGTGAATGTCGTGATCAAACACGCCCATCTGGACCAGCAGTTCGCGCACTCCGTTCACCATGCGCGAAGGGCCGGCGACGTAGAAGATCGGATGCGTATCGGGCTGAACATACTTACGAATCATTACCTTGTCGACTCGGCCGCGTTCGTACGGCCATTCGTCAGGCACCTTCTCTGTGAGGGTCGGAATCAGGCGGAAGTTTTCATTTTCCTTTGCCCACGTTTCGAACTCATCGAGAAACGCCGCAAATTCACGGGATCGATTTGTGTAGAAAAGGTAAACCGGATGACCCGGTCGTTCGCGCAAAACAAAAT
>CAZUJO010000034.1:12709-16520 GCA_964619995.1 uncultured Leptospiraceae bacterium | reverse complement strand
GTGCACGGCCTCGTCGGCGCATGCCAGCTTGCAGCGCTTGCCGAACTCTTTGAAAGCGGAAGCGCTCATCTCTGCCTCTCCACGCCTGCCGATGCACGCATGCGCCTTCCCGGCGCGGATTTCCTGGAACTCTGCATTACACTTGTGACTTCTATGGTGTCTGTTTCAGCCGGACCAGATCTGTTCGAAATCGCGCGAACCATTTCATCCCACATCAAAGATGAAATGAGCGGAGACTTTCTGCAGTTCTATGACAGCATGCCCGATGCAGCGTCTGTGATCAGCAAGCCGGAAGGGATCAAGCTGTTCGGCGCGATGATGCAGCGCGGTGTGCAGGCATCGGTCCTTTCGAATGTAGGCATCCTTTCGCCGCCCTCTCTCAGCCGTCTGAAACTGGAGAGGTGTTCGTTTACCGTGCATCCCATGATCACGCAGCCGCTTTTTACAACTCTGACCACGTTCGCCGGCACAATGCACTTCATGATCAACCATGACCGCAATCGCTGGTCGCCCGGAACCTTCGAGCGATTCTATGCGGGCTTCCGACGCCGACTAACGGTTGTTTAGGGCTTCGCTGGCAGCGAGCTCGTGGAATTTTTCCGGGATTACGGTCGGTTTGCCTTCTGCAAAGTCAAACCACATGAAATCGGCCGTTGCCGTGAGCACGCACTCGCCCGATTCATTCCACATGGAGCATCCCATCGAGAAGGACCTGCGAGAGGCCTTTGTGATCCCCACGGAAAGAGTGAGCGTTTCGGGATATGCCGTCTGACGTCTGTAATCGAGATCCATGTGGATGAGGACCGGTCCGGCGGGATGCTTGTCGAGTTTCGCCGACCAGAGCTGAAAGGACGAAAAATACTCGGCGCGGGCATTCTCAAAATAGCGGGCATAGCTTACATTGTTGACGTGGCCGAATGCGTCCATGTCGCCCCAGGCGACCTTCATCGGGATGCTGAAGCGAAATCGCACCGGTTTGGGCATGGTAAATCCAGGTTCCAGGACCCGTCACCCCGGGTCCATCGCAAACGCAAATGGATTGCCTGCCGAGGCGCTTCCAAAATGATTCTTCCCAATGCGCAATCTTGTATTTCGATTCTGTAACTACTATCTGAGCCGGCCGCTTTCGAGCGGCCTCGTCGCGCTTGTGATTCTCGGAGCCTCTGTTTTTTTCGCGACGCAGGTGAAGATCAATTCGAACCAGCTCGATCTCCTGCCGCCCGATCTTCCGGAAGTCAAAGAGGCAAGGCGCGTGACCGACATGATCGGAGGCACGGGATACGTGCTCGTTACGCTTCGACCGACCGAGCGCGATGCAGGCGACGCTCTTTTTGACAAAGCGCTTCTTGCCACACGGCAGAGCCGCGACGCGGACGCGCAGAAGTTTCTCGCTGAGGCAAATGCAGAGTACAAAAAGCTTCTTCCCGTAAACCTGAAGAAGGCGGAAGTTCTGAAAAAGGCCAGCGACGAGCTCAGCCAGGAGCTCAAAGCGCTTCCGGAAACACAGTACGTTCTCTACAAGGCCGACCTTCGCGCGATCAAGGAGCGAATTCTGTATTTCGTGAAGCCCGATGATCTTCACGAAGCGTTTCGCCGCGTTTCCCGAAAGCGCGATGAAATGGTGGAACGCGCAAGTCCCTTCTATATAGATCTGGGCCAGCCTGAATACAAGCTCGATCTGTCCGACATCATCCAGAAATACTCGCGCATTGGAAAAAAAGAAATCACGGACGAATACTATGTTTCGCCGGACCGCAAGATGATGACCCTCATCATCAAGCCGCGTTTCAGCATGCACGAAATCGAGAAAAGCCGCGACTACGTGGCGAAGATCCGCGAGATTGTGGCACGCAAGAAGTTCGGCGAACGCGGCATTGAACTTGGCATGACCGGAGCGTACGTATTGTATGTGGATGCCTACGATTCAGTTGAGAACAGTTCAAAGCCGACGCTTGTCTGGGCGCTGATCGGGATTGCGGTCATCCTGATCGTTTTCGTAAGGCGGCCGAGTTACATCCTCGCCATGCTACTGTCTCTCGTCTATTCGATCGTTGTGGTCTATGGAATGACTTACCTCATCATCGGGGAGCTGAACCTGATCACGTCGATCTTCGGAGGCATTCTTGCCGGGCTCGGGATCGACTTCGGAATCCAGCTCATTTTCCGCTTTCGCGAAGAATACGACGCCAACCCCGACTACGTGCCCGCGATGACGGCCGCGATTCTGCATACGGGAACGGCCGCCTTCTTTGCCGTGCTGACCATGACGGCAGCGTTTGCAACGCTTGTGATTTCGCGCTTCAAAGGATTCAGTCAGTTCGGAATGATTTCTGCGTATGGAATCGTCATCACATTCATCTGTATGTTCTTTCTTACGCCGCTCATCCTTGCGATTTTTCAAAGGTTCTATCCGGCTCTGATCAAACGTCATGCGAAAGAAGATCAGGTGCATGATCAGGAGCAGGAAGCGCTCTGGCACAAACGAATCAATGTTCCTGTAATTGCGCGCATCCTCTTGATCGGAATGATCGTGTCTGTAATCGTTTCAAGTTTCGGCCTGTTTCGCATTCAGTGGGACAACGATTCGCGAAACATGATCGACTACAACATCGCATCCGAGCGTCTCCAGGAAGAAATCGCGCTTCGCTATGAGCTGACAGGATCTCCAGCCGTAATCGCCACAAAAACCGTCGACGAGGCGAGGTCGCTTTTTGAGCACTTTGATCCGCCTTCGCCTGCCGTTTCCGAGATTGTGGCTCAGACGATTTCGGTCTGGGCGTATGTTCCGCCTTACCACCAGCAGGTGCAGAATTACGAACAGATGCAGAAGTTCCGCCTCGATTCAAGCGAGATCAAGCCCGGTATGCTCCCGGCTGATTTCCGCAAATACTACCAGACCTACCTGACCATCATCGGGCAGAAACCGTTTGGCGTGGGCGATCTTCCGAAAGACACGATCGGCCAGTTTCAGAGCAAACCGGAAGCAAAAGAGCAGGGCTGGCTGACGTTCTTCTATCCAGTCGCAAGCAAGCTCTACACGCTCGACGGTCTCAATCAGATGGCGAATCAGACGGGCAGAATCCACGTGCCCATCGTCGGCCGTCAGTCGCTGAAAGGTCTCGCATATTTTGGAGCAAAGCTCGAAACGCAGCTCAAGAAAAAGGCCGGCGGTGATCCGAAGAAGATCGTGGACGTGGACGGGATGAAGTTCACGGAACGCGAAACGGCGCTGGCCTTATTCGCCGCCAATCAGGGAGACGCGAAATTCCTGAAGTCCACCGGCATCTCCGATCTCGCGCAGACAACGATTCTGAAAAACCGCCCCTTCGCGGACATTGCTGCGATTCAAAAGCCCGTGGTGGAACTTCAGGGCACTGGATCTGTGCTCATTGTCGCACGTTTTGCAAACCTGGTGCTCGAAGAATCAAAAACGATCATTCTCACGAGCCTCTGTCTGGTGGTAGCCCTTCTGTGGCTGAGCTTCCGCGACCTGCGTTCGTCGATGATCGCCCTTGTGCCCATGATTGCGGGCCTGATTCTCATGGCCGGCCTGATGGCTGCATTCGGCGTGAAGATCAACTATTTCAATGTGGCGGTTCTGCCGATCGTCATTGGCTACGGCATCAACAACGGGTTTTTTCTGTTCTACCGCTTTATGGAGTCAGGATCGATCTTTCAAACGATGTTTCACACGGGCGTTGCCGGTCTTGGCTCTGCTTTGATGTCTCTGGCCGGCTGGGGAGCGATCGCGTCTGCCACGCACCCGGGGCTTCGCTCCATGGGATACCTGGCCTTCCTCGGGCTTTCTGCG
>CAZUJO010000034.1:0-12667 GCA_964619995.1 uncultured Leptospiraceae bacterium | reverse complement strand
CCTGCTGGCTCTGATCAATTCACGTTATCCGGCATTGATGGAGAAAATCCGCAGCAAACACGGGGGCACGCAGCCCGCCGATCCGGCAGAAAAGGGCGTCTGAGCGTCTAACGGGTCAGGTACTCGCCCAGTTTTTTAAGGACTCCAGGGGGGATCTCATGTCCCCCGGAGAACGTGACAAACTCGCCCGTCAGTCCCCCTTCGCGCAGAAGGGATTCGAGACGACGTGCATTGTCAAATGGCAGCACCGGATCAAAAGTTCCATGCGATTGGAGGAACTGCGATCCCTTTCGTGCGGGCGCTTTTGCGCGCCACTCGGACTGCGCGATGAGCGTTCCGGAAAGAATGGCAAGCCCTGCAAACGGATCGTTGGCTGTCAGGAAGAGGTCCGTGGCCATCATGGCTCCCTGGCTGAATCCGCCGAGCGTGACTTTCTCCGGCGGGCGGCCGAGGGCTGAAACGAGCGCTGCGAGTTTTTCCCGAGCAGGCGCGAGCCCGGGTGGAATTACTTCAGAAAATGTAACTTTCTGGCCCGATGCGATGAGCCGCGCCAGCTCCTCTGCGACCAGCGGAAACCACGCGCGGCCCTTCATCCCGGGGCCAATGGGAAACTCAAGAGGAGCCTGCGGAAAAACCCAGGTCGTGCCTGGCCTGGATTTCACATTTTCAGCAAGGGGGGCGAGGTCGTATGCGTTCGCTCCGAATCCATGGCAGAGAACGACGCACGGCCCGTCGGGCGCGCCGTCGACAATGAGCGCCTCAAGAGATCCGAGAGTGGCACGCCGCGCGTTCATGTCTCAAGAAAGAGGCGAAGAAGTCCTGCGACGCTCAAAAGTCTGCGCCCGGCGGAAAAAGATAGTACCGGACACCCAGAAGAAAACTCACCAGTGAAATCTGAATCCATGTGAAACGACTGCCCCGGTCTTCGAGGAGAAATAGAATGCGCGGCGGCAGGTAGAACATGGCGCATACGAAAAACACAACTACCAGCTGAACGACTCTTTCCGACCAGCCGCCGTGCTCGGCGTCGGCGCGCGCAGCGATTCCCATGAGTGGAAGGAAAATTCCTTGAACCCATGCCTGCACGACCACTGCCGATGCGATCAACAGCACGTTCCCGGCCAGTTCCGAAAATCTCGCCGCGTTGTCCGGCAGAAGACGCGAAACGGGAAATGCGATGCACAGAGAAACGCAGACTGTGGGCAGAATCATCACCCAGCGAAGGACTTCAATGGTCCCCTGGCTCAGTCCATTTACCAGGGTGTCTGCGCCAGGTGCTGCAGTTGCAATGGCCAGAAGAAAGAAGAAGGTTACGAGGTGGAGCGCGAGGAGGAGAAGCACAGGCCAGCGCAGTGCAGAAAAATGAAAGGCAGAAGGATCGTCGTAGATACGCCGCTGTTGTCCCTGAGCTTTTAGAAACGATCCGATCATCTGCGCGATTCCTGCCGCCGCGATCATCCACGCAAGCGCCGCTGTCGGGCGAAAGGTCTGGTCGACCGTCACGGCCGCGCGAAACACAGGCGCGAAGAGAATGGAAGGCGCAAGTATGGAAAAAATGAGAACCGCTGCATCAAACACGGCGCCGTGCGCTTTGAGCCGATCAAGCAGATCGATCATGGCGAAACATGAATCCCGGACGAAACTTCTGTCAATGAAAACCTGAACTCTCAATGAGGAGCCCGGCTGCGGCCCCGAAGAGGGCGGCCGCCCAGGAAGGCAGCTTCCAGTGAATCAGGAGCGCAAACAGCACGAAGGCCGCAGCTGCATCGAACGGGCCGCGCACGGACGAAGTCCAGAGCGGATCGACGAGAGCGGCCGCGAGGATTCCGACTACGGCCGTGGAGGCGCCTGATGCGGCGCTTTTCATGCGCGGGTTTTCGAGAAGGGACCAGAATGGTTGAATGCCCGCCATCAGAAGGAATCCGGGCAGGAAAATCGCAAGGGTGCAGACCAGCGCGTGCAGGGCCGGTGAGCCCGGAATGCTGGCGGCCGCCCCTGCATAGGAAGCAAAGGCGAATAACGGTCCCGGCATGGCCTGCGCTGCGCCGTAACCGGCGAGGAAATCTTCGCGGGTAAGAAATCCGCGCGGCACAAGCTCCGCCTCGACGAGAGGCAGAACTGCATGACCGCCTCCGAATACGACGGAACCCGCGCGAAAGAAGGAATCAACGAGGGCCATAAGAGGATGTGTGTCCCGCAGGCCCGGAAGCGAAAAGAGAAGAAGAGCAAACAATGCAAGCAGCAAAAGGCCGGCCGTTCGCGTGACAGGTCTGTCCTCTGCTTCTTTGTCCGCCAGTGTCTCTGCGTCGGGGCCGGCGTGATTCCTGCCGGTCATTGCGAAGAGAAGCGCTCCAATGACGATGAGCGAAAAACCAGTGTAAGGTGAAGCAAAAAGAAGGCTTGCGGCACAGGCGAAGACGGCAGCCGCCCGTTCAGCCGCGGTTCTCGCAAATCGCCGCCAGAGCGCAATGACGGCCTGCGCAACCACTGCCAGCGCTGTCAGTTTCAGTCCATGAATCCAGCCGGCGCCCGACCACGACCAGTGTCGATAGGACCATGCGAAGAGCCCGAGGATCAGCGCAGTGGGAAACGTGAACCCGGCCCAGGCCGCAATGCCGCCGGCGAAACCCGCCCGGGCCAATCCCACTGCTATGCCGATCTGGCTTGATGTAGGGCCGGGCAGAATGTGCGCGACGGCCGTAATCAGCGCGAAGGAGCGCTCATCGACCCATTTCTTTTTTTCTACGTACTCGCTGTGGAAGTATCCCACATGCGCGACGGGGCCGCCAAACGATGTGCAGCCAAGCCGGAGCGCCGTGAGGAACACTTCGGCGAGGCGCGGCATCTATTTCAGGCCGGCCTCAATCCGGGGCAGGTGCAGCTGCCTGTGAACGGAACGCTTGAACCAGCGGTCCCTTCCGCTTTTTTCGAGCTCGGATGTCTGCTCGGCGCTGAGCGATCGGACGACTTCATCCATCATATCCGCAGCGCGCAGAGCAATTTCGATTCCTTCTTTTCGCGCAACCCCTGCGCTGACCGCGCGAAGGGACTCATTGATCACTTCCACGTTGTCCGCATCCGGCGGCTGCACAAGAGTTCCTTTTCGAATCCATTTTTGCAGTCGTTCGATTGTCATCTGATCCCAGAAGGCCAGATGGCAGATCATGGTTCCGATCGTCCATCCGCCGCCCAGGTCTTTTTTCCAGGCAGCGTCATCCAGGCGCTCGCAGACCGCGCGCAGTCTTGCGGTTTCTTTTGAATTCTCTTCGTTGTAACTCATTTCTTGCCTTCTATCGTGATGATCTGGCCGCCTGGCTTGATTTCATACTTCTGGCCGTCTAACGTAAAAAAAAGATAACCGAAGTCCGGTTCAAGCCTCGGAATGTCTTTTGAGGCGAATTCGCCCAGCTTGCGAAGTCCGCCCAGGGGACCTCCCTTGCTGTTCCAATCCGGCATTCCGAGAAAAAATGTGACCGTTCCGTTTTTGGATGTGGTGGAAACGCACCAGGCCCCGGTGCACATCGTCGCCACCATGGGCGGCGCATCCGGGTCCGTCATGCCGCATCCCGGATTTGCAAATCCAGAGTTGTAACTGCCTGTCTCTCTGCGCGTGAGCACATCGATTCGCACTGTATGCGACTAGCCGCCCGCGCATTCCCCCAGCCCGGAAGAAAAAGCAATCTCGCGCGCGCTGACCCAGTGCGCATCGTCATTTCTTTGTTCGTTGAAAATGGGCTTTCCGTCCTGGTATACCGTTATGCGGCATTGTCTGTCCGCGTAGCCGCTTCCGCATGCATCTGCCGGTCCCTTCTCGTTTGTCAGAATAAAAAAGCGGGTTTGGTCCGCGTTCCAGCGGAATGCCGTGCCCTCCGGCGGACTCTGATCAAAAAATCCGCCGAACGCCCATCCGTGATGGCGTCCAAAATCGATTTCAAACCATGGGCTTGTTTTTCCGTCTATGGTGTCGGACTTCTGCGATCGTCCGCGCATTTCTGCGGCGCTTCCGAACGGCATGAGGGTTACGGCTTTTGCGGATCGATCGGGTGCGGCCCGCAGCATGAGACCGCTCTTTGCCGTTACGAATACGGGGGAAGCGGCAAGGCCCGCCGCAGCGAGCATCAAACCCGTCCAGACCAGGGCTGCGAGAATGGATTTCATGGAAGAACCGTCCGATTCGATCCAGTGAGGTCAAGCGAAAGCGAGGAAAGGAATTCCGCGGAGCGCGCGGGTGGACGTGAGGCTTGTTGCGCTAGAGATCGTCGCGCTTCTTGATGTGTTCGAGCGTCGTTTTCACCATTCGGCCAAATTCGCGGTCCTTTTTGCGTTTCTCTGCGTGCGAGGCGGCATTGCGGCGCACTTCTTTTGTAAGTTTTACGTAGCTGTTGTATCGATCCTCGCTGAGGCTGCCGTTTTCGAGAGCGGCCTGAACGGCACATCCCGTTTCCCGGGTGTGTGTGCAGTCTTTGAAGCGGCATAACCGGGCGAACGCCTGAACATCGGCGAACGTCTCATCGACCGATGATTCGGACGCCATGAGTCCGAGCTCGCGCATGCCGGGCGTGTCCACGAGCACGGCGCCATTCTCCAGCGTGATCATCTGGCGGCGCGTTGTGGTGTGTCTGCCTTTCTGATCGCCGGCGCGCACGGGCGCCGTTTCGAACGCATCGTCACCGAGCAGACGATTCACAAGCGTTGTCTTTCCGACTCCGGACGATCCGAGGATGCAGTAAGTCCTGCCCGGCTGGAGCAGATCGCGCAGGTCTGCAATACCCTGTCCCGTGACGTTGCTCAGCGATACGATCCGCGCCTGGATTCCGCTTTCGCGAATCATCTGTATCTTCTCCTGAATTTGATTTGCATTTAAGAGGTCGGTCTTCGTCAGTACGATCACGGGCTCGACGCCGCCGTCTGCCGCTGCCACAAGGTAGCGTTCGAGCCGCCTTATGTTGAAATCCCCTTCGAGAGCCTGGACTATGAAAGCCGTGTCGACATTCGCAGCGATCATCTGGAATTCCACATCTTTGCCGGCGGCGCGTCTTCGCAGGAAGGTTTTTCGCGGAAGCACTTCGTGAATGACGGCGAGGTCGCCGCCTTCTTCAAACTGAGCAAGGACCCGGTCGCCAACGCAGGGAAGATCCTGACTGGAGTCCGTAAAGAATCGCAGCTTTCCAGTCAGCTCGGCGCGCATTTCCCCTGCCGCGGATTCAATCCAGTATGCATCCCGGTCCACTCGCGCGATGCGAGCCGGGTGCCGTATAACGTTATCTGCGGTCATTCGATCGGCCCGGCGAGGATGGATTCGTGAGGTTTTGCCGTGTCTGGAAAGACGGCAAACGTATAGGACCGGCCCGCTGCGCGATAATCGTTGAGGTCGCTTGCCACATCCAGAACAAGCGTGTCTCCTCTCAGGCGTCCCTTAAAATGCACGGCCGCAGAAGGGATGCCGAGCCTCATCGCAGAGCCCGGGATTTCCGTCGCAAAGGAAATCTCATCGCCGTGCAGAGAATATCGGCCGATCGCGAGGCTCTTGTTTTCCCGAACGCACCAGCGCGCAAGATCCGCGGGCGTCCCTGTTGAGGAGACCGAAAGCACTTCGCCCTCCGCATAGAACCGAAGATAGTCTCGGTAGATTCCGTGCGGGGATTCGATGGGATCTGTCCGGTAGACTCCGTCAAAACGGATCGCGTCGATCATCAGAGAAGTTTCCTGAAGTAGGCCGCTGATTCTGAGTATCCAATCGCAGAGTAGAAAGAAGCCGCCCTGCGCGTTGCGAGCGCAATCAATCGGCACCCGCGACCGGCCGCCCATTTCTCTGTTTCCAGCATCAATAGTTTGCCAAGCCCGGTTCTTCGCGACGCTTCATCGACCATGATTTCTTCGACCCAGGCAACCCGGCCGTTTGCGAAGAATGCAAGATGATCAAAACTCAGGCAGTAACCCAGCAGTCGCCCATCCAGATCGGCCACAAGCAGGAGAGCGTCCTCCTGGTTTAGAATGCGGCCGAAAGACTCACGGAAGGCCTCTGGATCGGGAGTAAAGGAGGACGCAAATGCTTTCACGAGCGGAAAGAGGTCATTCTCATCGGATGAGCGGGCAGGCCGAATGATCACAAGCGCTTCCATTTTTCCAGATAAGTCGTATAACGTTAGGAACGGCGCCCGGGTCTGTAAATCACAAATCGTTCGGAGCGCCCAGGCGTTTCTTCATGACGACGGCGGTGTTCGATTTGTATGCGACGCGTTCGATTTCCTTCCAGCCCAGTCGAACGTAGAGCCGCTCAGCGGTCATTGTGAAAAGAAAATATTCCGGAAGGCCGAGTCCTGCCGCAACTCCGTCCATATGCTCACAGATTTCCGCACCGAGGCCCTTTCCGCGCAGGTCGGGCACGGTATACACAAGCGCAAGCCATGGGCCGAGTTTGCGAAAGCGAGGCTCCGCCCGGGTCAGTCCCACCTCGTCGTAGATTCCGGCAGTAGTAACAGGGCGGCCGTCGAGCAGACCGACTACCTGGAGAGGAACCTGTTTCTGCATCTTCCCGCTCAGATGCGCGCGCGTGTATTCCTGCGGCATCTGCCACTGGGCTTCATACCATTCAGAGATGACCGAAGCGAGTTCTGGCCGGTCTGCAAGAAAGACAAATTCGAGCTGCACGATTCCTCCTCAAAACAACATGGCTGCGCCGAAAAACACAAAGAGCGCCGCGGCAATGATGCGAATCCATTTCATCGACACGAGATTTGTGATTCGGTCGCCCAGAAATACGGCCAGTCCGTCCGAGAAAAGCATTCCGAGCGTCGTGCCTGTGGTTACAAGAAGTGTGCTGTGATATTTCGCGGCCAGAGCGATCGTAGAAAGCTGTGTTTTATCCGCCATCTCGGCAAAGAAGAAGCTGATGGCTGTGGTAAGAAACGCTCCGTAGCCCGTGTATTCTTTCTCTTCGCCCTCTTTGTCCGGAATCAGAACCCAGGCCGCAAAAAGGAAGAACGTCACAGCCAGGCCGTAACGCAGATACAGCGGAGGGATTGCAGTAGAAAGCCAGGTCCCGGCGAAAGAGGCGAGAAGATGATTGAGAATCGTCGCGGCCAGAATCCCGCTCATGACAATCCACGGGCTGCGAAATCGGCTTGCGAGGACCAGCGCCAGAAGCTGCGTTTTGTCGCCCATTTCGGTAATCGCGACGAGCAGGAATGAATTCAAAACGATATCCATATCTGCCAGAATTTGGACGGGCTTTTATTCGGGCCAGCGCAATCTACAGGGTCAATCGAGTCCACTGTGCGAGATGGGATCTGCGAAATCCATCTCGCCGCAATGTCGGCTAACGGGCTTCGGGGTCCGGTTGAAACAGACCGAATGTATTTCCAGCCGGGTCCAGAAAGTAGCCTTGATAGCAGACACCCGGTATCGCAAACTTCGGAAGGGCCACTGTGCCGCCCTGCGCGAGAATTTTTTCGGCGGCAGAGTCAAAATCCGCGACTTCCATGGAACATGTAAAGGCATTGGTTCCCGCGCCGCCGTGCGGAACCGGCGCCGGTCTTTTGAGAAGTCCGCCCCGTGTTTTTCCTGTATCGATCCGATAGTAGTCGACGGGCAGTCCGGGCTGATGCGTAAACTTCCATCCAAAGACTGCGTTGTAGAAGCGGGCTGTTTCAGGCAGGTCATCGGCCTGAATTTCAAAGTAGGCAATCGTGTTCATGGAATTTCCTCCGGCGCTGGATTTGGGCCTGAAATCTTCCTCAGGGCGGAAATGGCTGCGGCGAGTTTCGCAGTCATCTCGCGCGGCTCAAATGATTCTTCGAGAAAGAGATCGCAAAGAAGGACTGCAAGCAAAGCTTTCTGGCGGGGAAGGCGCGGGACAATTCCAGGAGGGAATGCCGACTCCTGTTCGGTAAGAAATTTCATTGCCCGGTGTGCGGCACCAAAAGCCTTCCTGTCCTGTTCGGAAGAAAATTGAAACTTCCAGCGGCGAGCCTGTGCGGCGATCGATTCATGTTCGGAGTCCTCGGAGCCTGCGGCCGTAAGGATGCGGCAATCGTACTCGCGGCAGGTCCGCGGTCGATCCTCGTAGATCGAGCAGCGCGAGTTCTGAAACATGGGGCAATGACCTTCCTCGGTGTATCCCATGAGCAAGTGTCCCGGCGGCAGGCCTGGCGCTCGAAACAACAGTTCTTTCGGAATTCGGGAAAGCGTGCGCTCTTCGTCCGGCGCGATCGGGATGAAGTAGGAACCAGTGCAGCAGGCAACACAGGAGCCGCACGGAACTTCCGAACCGATGCTTTTCAATTGCGCATAACGGGTCTGATTGAGCCAGGATCCAAAGTCTCCGGCATCAAGCTCGGTCTCGTGATGCGCGGGGCTGCCTGTGACTTCGCGAGCGCTCATTCTGGAGAAGGGCTACACCCTGAGGCTTGCGCGAAAACCCCGGGCTGCATAGTAGGACTCTGCTCCGTTGTGGTAGAGGAATACTTTGTTGTAGCGGCGATCGCAGAACAGTGCGCCGCCGAGCTTTCGAACTTCCGGAGGAGTCAAAACCCAGCTTGAGGTCTTCAGATCGAATTCTCCGAGCGCCTGGAGATCTTTGTACTGCTGTTCGGTGAGAATTTCAACGCCCATGGATTCGGCGAGATCGAGTGCATTGCCGCGGGGTTTGTTCTCTTTCCGGGAAGCGAGGGCCTCGCGGTCATAGCAGAGGCTTCGCCGATCCGACGGGCTCTCCGCCGCACAGTCCACGAAGAGAATCTCACCTGTCTTTTTGTCTGCGCCCACGACGTCAGGCTCGCCTCCGGTCTTTTCCATTTCTGAGATGGACCAGAGCCTGGCCGGATTTGCTTTGAGCCGCGCCTGGACCTTTGCCCAATCGATGCCTTTGTGCCGGTCCTTGAATTTATCAAACCGCGCTTTCAGCGTTGCGATGAGCTTTTCGGCTGCCTCTGCGGAGAGAGATCCATTCTTTTGCGAGGGCTTTTTCTTTGCTGCGGCCATGACGGATTTCGGCCCCTGGCTGATTCCGCGCAAGCCCGTTCTGCCGGCGGCTGGCCATCCTGGCAACTAACGTCCAGTAGTCGATCAAGCATTGAGGTCGCGCAGGCCATTCCATGATTTCGCCGAGTTCGGAACAGGAAGCGCACGGTTGGATCGGATGGTTCAAAGTAAATTCTTGTCGCCCTTCTGTACAGGATCGCGCAGACACGATCATGGTTCAGAAGCAAAACCCGTGGAGGCACGTGAGCGGAAAGAAGTCCCGGCCGGACCTGCTTGAAATGGTAGCGGAGATGGCGGCCTCAGCCGGATGGAGCGATATATCCGCCCATCTCAGCGGTCTGGTTAAGACATAAGGCACGAACTCAAACGTTAGTCGGCGATTCGATAAGAGTTTGTTTATGATTGGCGAGGACGCTGCCAGACGGCCGGCCATGAGTCCAGCGGAAAATCACCTGAGGGCTCACCGTCGACGAGCAGGCGATATCGCGCAGCTACGTCTCCGATTCTCTGGATTTCCCACAATTGGCCGGAGACGGCGGATTCATACTCAAAGAAAGGTCCTGCATTCCAGTCATCCTCTGGATCGATGAGGTCTTTTTTATGATGTACCCGCCATACAATGACCTGGTTTAAGATTGCCGGGGCGGGTTCAGGTTCTCCCGACGGAGGCGATCGCCGGCACCTCGAACAGGGGAGCTGACCCGAACCCCGGCAAACATCGCAGCGAAGTTCGCTTTCCCCGCCGCCCGGATACGACACAGCGATGCTTCCTCTCCCGCCGCAAGCGGTGCATGGTTCCAGGCCAGATCCTTTGCAGACCTGGCATGCCGCAGGTGAATTGACTGGATCAGACATCGTTCGCTTTCATGGTAAGGGCGCCCATCGGGGCCGCCCTTTCGTTTGAAAGAGCTGAATTGCGTATACTATGAGTCGAGATAAAAACAATGTGCGCGATTCGCGTACCTGGGAGTTCGAGGACGGCGATGTGATTCGCGGGATTGCTGTTGAGTTGAAGGATACGGGCGCACGCATTTCCGTCTATTCGCGGGGGCCGTCCCCTTCCGAAGAGGCTGGCGCGGAATTCACCGGGAACCTGCAGGATCTCGCAGGCGCCTGGAATGTTCCGGACGGAATTCTCGCGGGCATCGAAGCGTTCATTCAGGGCCGGTCCGCGCCCGACGTCGCAGTATCTTCTCCGGATCTTGCGAGGGAGAAGCCGCACGGTCCGGCATTGTTTTCGGTTTCATGGGAAGAAGGATCGGATCTGGAGTTTGAGTACCGAATCGATGCTTTTGAAAATGGAATTCTATTTTCTGCTGGCGGCGATGCCGAACGCGGCATTGAGCAGAAGAGCGAATTTTGCGCGACGGAGGCTGGCGCCGAGATTCGCGTTCCGGATTTCATGAGCCGCGGTGGTTCGTTCTTCCTGTACGAGCAATGGCTGAAGGAACGGCTTCCCGGTCAAAAATCGCATTAGACTGATACAACTTCTTGTACTCCGCAAGAGCTCTGTTAGAACGACCCTGTAAGTGGAGGGTAACGACATGGGAGCGCTGCGCGACAGAATGACAGATGAAATGATTTTGAGGGGGTTCAGCGAAGCAACCGTGAAATCATACATAGGAACGATGGGCGATCTATCGCGATTTCTACAAAAATCTTTGCTGCGAGTCACAGAGCAGGATATCAAAGCATATTTCCTCTATCTGCTGAAGGAGAGAAGGCTTTCTTTTTCAGCCGTATTGCTGGCCGGCGCTGCTGTGAAATTTTTTCTGAGGACCACGGGGCGGGAGAGTCTTGAGAGCAGCATTCCAAAAATCAAAAGGCCCGAACAGGTGGCAGCGGTGTTGAATCAGTCGGAACTGCAGAGGTTCTTCGATGCACTCGACGATCTGCGCAAGCGAGCCATTTTTACTGTCATCTATTCTGCCGGCCTCCGGGTGGGAGAGCTCTGTCGTTTGGAACTCAAGGACGTTGATTTTGAGAGGAGACAGATTCTCATCCGCGGGGGGAAAGGCCGAAAAGACCGTTATACGGTATTGTTCGACGAAACGCGGGAGATTCTGCGAGAGTACATCGCGCAATACAGGCCGGCCGGGTACGTGTTCTATCCAAAGAAGCGGCCCTGTTCACCGCTTCCTGCGAGAAGAGTGGAAGCCATGTTCGTGGAGACCAGAGAAAAAGCCGGGATCCGTCCGGGAGTCTGTGTTCATACACTCCGGCATACATTTGCCACGAATCTTCTCGGAAACGGCGTGAATGTATTTACGATACAGAGGTTGATGGGACACTCCTCGCTGAACACAACCATGCGCTACTTTCACCTGAGGGAAACCGCCTTCTCCGTGATCCCGAGCCCAATGAAGGATTGCGTTCTGAAGCAGGAAAGTCTGAGAGACCACGATCAGATTGGGCTTTGCTTCACAACAGACGGCATTCCTTTGAGGTGACTTTGCATGAAGACGGCCGTCGCCGGTTATGGCTCAATCATACGGATAGGTGACTTCCTCTGAATCAAAAATTGTGAACGCACCGCATTTCAAACATTTCACTTCCAGGGTCGTGGTTGCAATCCCGCCGCTCGTATTCGTGCCCGAGAAGCTTGTATTGCGGAAGGTGAGCACAGCGTTCGCCGCGCTGCAGAACGGGCAGGGAATGGGACTCCGCTCGGGCGGCAGATACTGCTTGAGTTCAGTCTGTACATACGGGTTGTCCGTTTGAGACTTGAAGTGCGCATACGAGGTCGAATCAGAATGGTTACGGAGTGTGTAGGTTCTGGATTCTGCTTCGTAACTTGTAAAGAGGGGGGATTTCATTTCTGTTCGTGCGAGTTCTTTTCCTCGAGCGGAGGGAGGGCGTCTGCGTCGGATTGAGAGTCGATCAGGGTCCACACAAGAGTGACCGGAAGAAGAAGAGTGTCGAGAACGAGACTCGGGACGAGATCGATCGTGCCGACGCATGCACCCACGGGCGCCCACTCATTGGAAACTCGATACGGCGATCCAGGAGGCGAAGCCTCTGGAAATAGAATGGATTTCCACGCTGCGAGTAGACGCACGTCCATTCGCGTCCCTCCGTAGATGATGGCTGCTTTCTCCTGACGCGGAGGATCCGTATCCCAGTTTGTAGTTGTGTGACCATGCCATCGTTCGGAGAGCGTCGCGACCGTGGCGCATCCATTGGCCATGAGCAGCAGGATCGAGCAAATTATGGTGCGAAGGATCGACATACAGCGGGAATTAATGGCGCATAACGATACCGATCCTTTGCAGCTCGCGGACAATCTTTTTCCGATAACCCGACAGCATCCGTGGTATAATGGGATGCATGCAATCCGGCAGTATGAAAGGCAGAACGCTTTACATTGGAGATATCCACTCCGACTTTGAAGTCTTCGAGAAAATCGCCCGCTTTGTGCTGTCAATCGTGCCAGGGATCGAGCGCGTTATTCAGGTAGGAGATTTCGGATTCTGGCCCGATTTCTCCATTGACTACTGGTTTCAGCAGAATCCTCTTCCTGTTCCTGTTTACTTCATCGACGGCAATCATGAACAGTTCTCTGAGCTGCACCTCGATGCGTCTTCTGTTCCTGCGCTGAAGAGCTCCATCTATGATGCTCTGCATATCCCGCGCGGGTATACGTCAGATGGAATCTTCTTCATGGGCGGAGCTGACAGTCCTGACA
>CAZUJO010000033.1:11966-16555 GCA_964619995.1 uncultured Leptospiraceae bacterium | reverse complement strand
GAAGATTTTCGCGCAAAGGTCCCTGGTCTGTTGTGAGATCCGGAGGCGGAACTGCAAAAGAGAGCCCGGTCTCCTTGTGAAAGGACATCTGCCGAACCGGGGATCCGCCAGGCATGAATAAGAATCTCAGGATGGGTTCGGTTGCCCGGATGCGAACGCCGGCCGGCCAGGAAAAGCCCGGATAGATCCTCTTGAGCTCGGAACTTTCGATCACTCGAAACGAAGCCGTTTCAACGCCCGACTGGATTCCTGAAAGAAGGAGGACGCCGTCTAACGCTTCGTTCAACGCTGCGCCGTGATTGTACAGCTCCGTGTAGTCTTCAGCGACGCGGGATCTGCGGCTTCTGAGTCTTCCTGCGGCGGACAGAATCAAGGCCGAAGGCGCAAGCAGTATGCTCGTGACGTTTGTGAGCAGCTTCTCTTTGAGATGATCCATCTCTCTCAAGCGATGAAGCGTTTCCTGCGCGGCCTGCTGCAGACGCACAAACGACTGGATCAAGGAAGTAGCCATCGAGACGACAAAGGCCAAGAATCCGTATTGAGTCAGCCGAACTGTTCGGATCAAACCGCGGTCCACGAGCACGTCGTTGAGAATGGCGCCAACAAACACGAGTGTACCGCCCAGTAGAACCCTTGCCTCGGTGTTTCCACGGATTGCATTGCGGATCAAGAAAGTTAAAATATATAGAATGATCGGCACGAGCGAGAGATCCCACCAGATCAGCGCCGCGTTCCAGCGAACAGGATCATTGCTCGAAAGGGGGAAAAACAGAAACGCAGCAAACACCGCGCTGAATCCGATCTGAATCGCCCGTAGTTTGTGGGCGAACAGAACGGGCCAGAACGCAAGGAAAGGAATCGGCAGAAGGAAAAGCAAAATGTATTCGAGCCTCTTCATCGGAAGGAAGCCGAATGCATCGTAGAAAAGGGGCGCTCTTGATCCTATGTATCCAGCCAGCATCAAAGAGAAAATCGAAAAGAATAGATTCTCGGGCAGTGCCCGCAGCCGAAGGAATAACAGCAGAAAGTAAAGGCCTGCTGTGAAGTAGACGCCTGCAAAAATGAGCAGGCTCAATTCATCGGCCGATCGCTTTCTTACAAATTCGCGGACGTTTCCGATCGCAACATTTCCGGCCAATCCAGAGTTTTGCGCGAAGATACCGCGAATGCGGATGGCCAGTGTGTTATCGCGGTCATGCAGAAGTTCCGGCTCAATTGGATAGATGCGGGTGAGGCCGTAGGCATGGTCGTTTGTATCGGTGATTGAACCCTGCTTCCCGATGAGCACGCCGTTCAGATACGTCTCATCTGCGTCATGCACGATCATCGAAAGAGCCGCCTCTGATTTGTCGAAGCCTGGCGGCAGATCGAATCTAAGCCTGTACCAGGCAATGCCTGTGGTTTGCTCTATGCTGCTCCAGGTCCCGGGCACTGAGATCGGGCGCCACTGCGCGTCATTCAGATCGATGTCGCGAAAGGAGGGATGATCGGAGAAACTAATTTTCCATGTTCCGTTCAGTGAAAGCGCGGAGCGTTCGCGCTCTGAATTCGCGCAGCCTGCGCAGCAGGCGGCAAGAACCATGATCACGATGGATCTAAGCATGGGCCGCGGCGGCCTCCAGACGGATTGAAAATACGCTGCCCGCTTCGTTCGTGCGAAGGAGTTTCAGAGATCCAAACATTCGCCGCGCCGCGAGCGAGGCGAGCGCGAGGCCGGTGCCTGTTCCCGGAATTGCGTAAGTATTGCTGGAGTCGCCGCGAACAAATTTCTCAAATAAGCGGCTCTGAACCGCCGCAGGCAGCCCTCGGCCTTCGTCCGATACAAGAAGTTCAACATAGTCTGAACCCTGCTGCGTGTACACTCTAAGGCGGCCGCCCTCCGTGTTGTACAGGATTCCATTTTCGATTACGTTTTCCACAACCCGCGCCAGCAGGGCCGGATCCGACCGGACCATAACGTCATCCGGAATCTGTGTTTCAATCTGCACGCGTCTCCTTGAGGAAATATCTGCCATTTCGTGGAGCGCTTTTTCCACAACCGGACGTAGCTTCTCCTCAGTCATCTGCGGAATGTACTGATCTGACTCAAGAAGGTTCAGCAGTATGGCGTCTGACACGATGTGTTCCAGTCTTGCGGCGCATTTTTCGATTTCAATGAGCGCCTCGTCAATTTCCGAATCAGTCTCAAGCGTTCCGTCTGCGATGGACTCTGCATAGAGCATGATTTCTGCAAGCGGTGTTTTCAGCTCGTGAGACACGTTCGATAGGAACTCGGTCTTGCGGCGGTCGAGCTCGCGCAATAAGGCGCTCTGCTTTTCGCGGTCACGGAAAAGGCTGACGTATCGATTCGCAAGTACGAGCGCAATTCCGAGCAGAAAAACGAGAAACCCGAAGGGGCCGAGGACCGACGTACTCGTGATTGCGACCGCCCGCAGCAGATCGCTCACGATCGTGACCGCGAAAATAACGAAAGCGGCGGAAAGGTACATGGCTTCACGGTCGCCCCTTTGTATCGCGCGGGCGATCATGAATAGAGTCCATGCGACGAACGCCAGAAGTGAATATTGAAACATCGAGAGCATCGTCCGCCACTGCAAAGGCGAATGAACGAGGGCCATGTAAAGAACGGCCGCCAGAATGGCGCCTTCATAGAGGCGGATCGGAAAGTGCATTCGCTCTTTCAAAAACGGATACAGAAACCGGGCGAAGAGCACGGGCGTCAAAAACAGCGACGCGTATTCGATTCCCATCGCGAGCAGCGAAGGATCGACAAAGAAGAACTGCAGGTATCGAGCTGCAAAATATACAGAGAGATCAGCGCAGAAGAGCGCAAAGAAAAAATTCTCCCACGCCTCACGGAAAAAGAACCAGAGGTAAGCGAAATAGCAGCCCACGAAGAGGAAGACTGCCGTAAGGATGAGATGCGGATACCGCTCGTGCGATGCGACCGTCAGTATGTCTGCAATGCTTGTGCCGCTCTGAACCTCGGGCGTAGATTCAAGCCCGGCGCGCCCCGTAATGAATCGGAGCCGGATTGCAAGCCGGTTCTCCCTTTCTTTGAGAAGGGAACGATTCAGCGGATAGGCGCGGATGGTGCTGTATGCAGCGAGGCCATTAGTGTCCATCAGGCCGGTTTGTCCCACTTTTCTGCCGTTCACATACGTTTCATCCGGCGTGTCGCGTACTATCCGTAAGACGACGATGGAGGATTGAGGTGCGCCTGCATCGAACAGACATGAATACCAGACGACTCCGCTGCTTCGATGCTCTTCGGGAAACTTTACTGGAAGCCATTCGCCGCCGGATGCAGCTCCGTCTTTGAATTCCGGCCGATCGACCATATTGACCCGGCAGTCGCGGACGTTGGCCTGCGCGGCTGTTTCGCAGAAGGCTCCGCTGCACAAGAATGCGAGGATCAGGCATGCCAGCGCACCAATTTTCACGCAGGCACCTCGATGGTGAAGGTTGTGCCTTTCCCCGTCTCTGTCTGAAAGGAGATGGTTCCTCCGTGGGCCTCGACCATGCTCTTTGCAATCGCCATTCCAAGGCCCGTACCCTGTGATTTCCCGTGCGTCACGAACGGATGAAACAATGTTTCTCGTATCGATTCGGGAATTCCTGGCCCATTGTCGCTTAACGTAAAGCGGATTCGTTCGTTCTGCCGCGACATTCCGACAGTGAAGAATCCTTCTTCGGGAAGAGCATCCGCGGCATTTCCCGCGATATTGATCAGCACGCGAAGGAAGCGGTCCGGATCGAGATGTGCTTTCCCTGAAACTTCAGATTCAAATTCAAAATGAATCCGTTTCTCTTTGAAATTCGGAGCCAGCACAGTTCGGATTCGCTCCGCGTATGAGGCAAGATCGACTTCCTTCTTGTTCAGCGAAATGGATCCCTTGCTGAAATCGAGCAGGTCCTGAACCATGGAGAGCATTCTCCCGGATTCCTGATCAATGATCCGAAGCATTGCCTGGCGCTCTTCCCTGTTGAGCGAATCATCGTCTGCCATTTCGGCTGAACCGCGAATGATCCCCACGGGGTTTTTCAGATCGTGCACGATGCCGGCGGCCATGTCTCCGATCGTTGCCATTTTTGTTTTTTCTGCCAGTTGATCGCGCAGCTCGAGCGCTTCTGAGTTCGCGGTCTGCAATTCCTGCGTCAGGCGCTCGCTTTGCGTAAGCGCATTTGAGAAACGGACCGCAATCACGGCCGTCTGGCAGATAATCGAAGCGAGCAAACCGACGTTGCTAAAGCTCGGCGAAAGTCCCGTCCTGAAATTGATGACCACGTCAATGCCAACTGCGGCGAAGAGCAGGGCGAAACCGAACAGAAGTGTGCGCGCTCCTTCGCGCCTGTGAATAACGGCGCGAATCGAAACACTCAGGACCCAGACGATCAACAACAGAAGGATTGCCTCCCCTGCCACGAGAAGGCGGCTGTAGAGCTCGGACGGCAGGAGCAGGGTCGAAAGAAGCACTGCGCACGCGAACACAAAGAAATTCCGAAACCTTCGCGACGTGTCATCCGGATAGAGGGCGTCGATGAACAGGCCGAAGATCGCCATCAAGCTGTAGAGACAGGCGTACTCG